>NZ_JBFAZA010000010.1:52384-288649 GCF_040681595.1 Amycolatopsis sp. NPDC051716
ACAGCCCTCCTTCCAGGCGCGGACGAACAGGGGCCACGGCAGCTCAGGACTCGCGGTTACGCACGACAGCCCTCCTTCCAGGCGCGGACGAACAGGGGCCACGGCAGCTCAGGACTCGCGGTTACGCACGACAGCCCTCCTTCCAGGCGCGGACGAACAGGGGTCACAGCGGCTCAGGACTCGCGGTTACGCACGACAGCCCTCCTCTCGGCACGTGGTGGCGGACAGCACGGGCTCACGACTCGCGATTACGCACGTCAACACTCCTTTCGGCACGGTAAACAGAGGTCACCACGGCTCAGGACTCGCGATTACGCACGACAGCCTCCCTCCGGCGGTTCGCGCGGGCTTCGGGACGTGGAGGCTCAGGACTCGCGGTTGCGCATGACGGCGGCCTCCCTTCACTGCTCCGAACGTGTGGCAATCATCGATCGGGGCGGCCCGGTGTGGTGGGGTGGATACGGATCGTCGGATCACCCAGGGGAGTTGCACCGCCTTGAGTATGGACGGCGCCCGTCCGGCCCAACCCCGCGCGGGACGGATCCGTGGGGCGCTGAACCCTGCTCACTGGACCCTCTGGCAGCAGCGCGGGTCGCTGATCTTCTACTGCTTCCTCGTCGAGCCCGTGGCGCTCGCCGCCACCGTTCTGGCCGCCGTTGCCGTGCCCGTGCGTGGGTGGGATCTCGCCGTCTTCGGGGTTCTCGCCTGCCTGGGTGTTCTGCAGGCCGAGCTGGGGCGGAAGATCGAACGCGTCCGGCGGCTGGTGTCCGACACCCCGCACATCAACCTGACGTCGGTCTGGACGTTCGCCGGGGTGCTGCTCCTGCCGCCCGCGCTCGTCACCGCGCTGATCGCCGTCCTCTACCTGCACCTCGCCACACGCAGCCTGGCGCGGATGAAGCGTGTGCCGCCGTTCCGGATGACGCTGAACGCGACGCTGGTCGTCATCACCTGCTTCTCCGCCGAACTCGTCCTGGGCCGCCTCGGCGTCCCGGACATGTACGCCGCGCTGACGGCGGGCTGGCGCGGCGTCACGGCCATCACGCTGGCCGCGGTCACCTACTTCCTGGTCTCGGCGATCACCATCGTCCCGGCGCTGACGATCACCAAACGCACGATCAAGGCGTTCTTCGGCGGCCTCGGCGACAACCTCCTCGAGGTCGCGACGCTCTGCCTCGGCCTGCTCACGGCGTTGACGCTGGCGACGCTGCCCGCGCTCGCCGTCGCGATCGTGCCGCCGCTGCTGGTGCTGCACCGGGCGGTGCTGATCAAGCAGCTGGAGATCGCCGCCACGACCGACGAGAAGACCGGCCTGTTCAACACGACCGGGTGGCACCTGCTCGCTTCGCGCGAACTGGCCCGGGCCCAGCGCAGCAAGCGCAGCACGTTCGGCGTGCTGATGATCGACCTGGACTACTTCAAGCTGATCAACGACGAGCACGGGCACCTCGCGGGCGACACCGTGCTGCGCGCGGTCGCGGCGACGATCAAGAGCGCCGTCCGCGACTACGACTCGGTGGGCCGCTTCGGCGGCGAGGAGTTCGTCGTCCTGCTGCCCGACATCGGGCCGGCGGCCGTGCTGGCGGTGGCCGAGCGCATCCGCTCGGCGATCGAGTCCCTGCGGGTCGACTACGAAGACGGCAGCCGCATCCGCTCGATCGGCGGCCTGTCCGCCTCCATCGGCGTCGCCACCTACCCGGACGGCGGCACCGCCGTCGACCGGCTGCTGCAGGCGGCCGACAAGGCCCTGTACCGGGCCAAGGACGCGGGCCGCAACCAGGTCGTCGCCGGCACCGCGTCCGCCTGATCTCCCCGAGAACCCTCCTCTGACCAGGCGACTTGCCGGATTTGCTCGGCTGAGCTAAATTTTGCTCATGCGAGCAAGAACGTTCACCGAGTCCGGCAGGCGGGCCCAGATCGTGCGGGCGGCGATCGCCGTGATCGCCGAAGCCGGCTACCTCAAGGCGTCGTTCAGCCGGATCGCGAAGCACGCCGGCCTGTCGAGCACGGGGATGATCAGCTACCACTTCGCCGGCAAGGACGACCTGCTCGCAGCGTGCGTGACCGAGATCGAAGAGATCACCGGGGCGTACATGCAGCCGCGCATCGACGCCGCCGTCGGGCACGTCGCCCAGCTGCGTGCCTACGTCGAGGCGAACGTCGACCTCGTCGGCGAGCACCCCACCGAGGTCCGGGCGCTGATCGACCTCGTCAAGAACGCCGGCTCGCGCAGCGACGCCGTCAACGGGCGGCTCGCGTTGTTCGAAGAACACTTCCGCACCGGGCAGGCGGCCGGCGCCTTCGGCACCTTCGACGCCCGGACCGCGGCACTGTCCTTCACCTCCGGGCTCGACGCCGTCGTCGCCACGGCGGCGGCCGACGTGCCCGAACCCGCCGAGCTCGCGCGCATCGGCCGTGAGCTCGCCGACCTTTACGTGCGGGCGACCGCACCCGAATCCACTGGGGAACCCGGATGATGATCGAGCAGAAGACCGAACCCGACGCCGGCCTGCGCCGGGTCGTGCGCGCCAACGTGCGGAACGTCGTGTTCGAAGTGATCGTGCCGATGGCGCTGTTCTACGGCCTGCGCGCCGCGGGGGTGAGCCAGTGGTGGGCGCTGATGGCGGGCGTCCTCGTGGCCGCGCCGTACGTGCTGTGGACCATCGCCCGCAACCGCAAGGTCGACCTCGTCGCCCTGGTCACGCTCAGCGTCCTGGTGCTCTCGGTCGTGCTCGGCCTGCTCTCGGACGACCCGCGCACGCTGGTGATCCGCGAAGGCTGGACGGCGGCGCTGGGCGGCCTGTTCGGCGCGTGGATGCTGGTGACGGTCTTCGTCGGCCGCCCGGCGCAGCTGACGCTCGGCCGCACGATCGCCGAGGTCAAGCGCGGCGCCGAGGGCGCGGACGCGTGGGCGGGCCGCTGGGACACCGATGCCCGGTTCCGGCGCGGCCTGCGGGTCAACACGGCCGCCTGGGGCGCGGTGCTGCTGGGCAGCGCGGTGGTGCACATCGTGCTCGTCTACACGCTGCCGATCGACCTGATCGCGCTGGTCACCAACGTGGCGTGGTTCGGCGCGCTGGCCCTGCTGATCGCCTGGCACGTCTGGTACCTCCGCAAGGAGAACCTCGATGCCTGACGTCCTGGTCGCGGGCGCGGGCCCGACCGGCCTGCTGACCGCGTTCGAGCTGGAACGCGCCGGCGTCGACGTCCTGGTCCTCGAGCGCGACGCCGGACCCGCCACGCAGTCGAAAGCGCTCGGCCTGCAGCCGCGGTCGGTCGAGGTGCTGGCCGACCGCGGCCTGCTCGCCGCGATCGAGCCTCATGTCCAGGCCAAGCTGCCCGCCGGGCACTTCTCCGGCGTCCCGATCGACTACACCGACCTGCCGACGTCCTTCCCGTACCAGCTCGGCGTGGAACAGGCCCACGTCGCGGCGGCGATCGAGGCGCGGCTGCGCACGCCGGTGCGGCGCGACGCGGCCGTCACCGCCGTGGCGCAGGACGACGAGGGCGTCACGGTCACCGCGGGCGGGCGCGAGCACCGGGCCGGCTGGCTGGTCGCCGCCGACGGCGGGCACAGCACGGTCCGGACGCTGCTGGGCGCCGCGTTCCCCGGCCGTTCGGCGCGGATCTCGCTGGTCGTCGCGGACATCACCCTCGCCGCCAAGCCCGCCGGGCTCGCGGAGGACTGGCAGCTGCCGTCCTCAGGGTCGGGCTACCTGCTGCCGCTGTCCGAGGGGCGCTATCGCACGATCGTCTTCGGCGAGGAGCAGCAGCGGCTCGGCCGCGACGCACCGGTCACCGCCGGCGAAGTGCAGCGGGCGCTGACCGCCGCGCACGGACCGGAGCTCCTGGTGGGCGACGTGCTGTGGGCGTCGCGGTTCGGCGACGCGTCCCGGCAGCTGGAGCGCTACCGCCACGGCCGGGTGCTGTTCGCGGGCGACGCGGCGCACATCCACCTCCCGGTGGGTGGCCAGGGCCTCAACCTGGGCCTGCAGGACGCGGTGAACCTGGGCTGGAAGCTGGCCGCGACGGTCCACGGCACGGCACCGGACGGGCTGCTCGACAGCTACCACGACGAACGCCACCCGATCGCGGCGCGCGTGCTGGTCAGCACGCGTGCCCAGGCGGTCCTCGGCGTACCCGACCCGGACGCGGCGGCGGTCCGGACGGTGGTGATGGAGCTGCTCGCCGTGCCCGAGGCGCGGCGGGCGGTCGCCGCGGAGCTGTCGGGCATCGGGGTGACGTACCCGGGGATCACCGGGCGCGCGACCGACGTCCCGGCCAGCCCGGACGGCCGCGCGGTCCTGGTCGGCACCACCGTGCCGGCCGGGTGGTCCGGGCGGGTCGAGGGCCGCGAGGGGGCGGCGCCTCGGCTCGTCCGGCCCGACGGGTACGTCGCGTGGGACGGCGGACCGGGGTTGGACGAGGCACTCCGCCGCTGGCTCGGCACACCCGCCTAGCGTCGTGCGCCCCAATGTGGCCTTCGGTGCGCTCAACGCACCCAAGGTGGCCTTCGGTGCGCTCAACGCACCCAAGGCCACATTGGGGCGCTTGAGGCCGGTGCGGTCAGGAAGCCGCGGCCAGAACCGCCTGTTCCACTTCACGCCGCCAGCCCGGCTCGATGCGGCCGCTGCGGGGCGTCACCGCGAAGGAGTCCACCACCGCGCCGCCCAGCGTCGACGCCTTCGCCCAGCGGACCTCCGCGTCGCACCGGCGCAAGGCGCCCGCCACCCGGAACAGCAGGCCGATCCGGTCGGCCGCGCGCAGCTCCAGGACCACCGTGTCCGGGCCCGTCGTCTCGTCGTCGAACCAGAGCACCTTCGGGGCGACCGGTGGCGGGGGGCCGTAGTCGCGCTCCTTCGCCGCCAGCCGCTGGGTCAGCGGCAACGTGCCCGCCACCGCGCGGGCGAACTGCTCCCGCAGCAGCGTCGCGTCCGGCAGCGACCCGAACTTCGGGGACGCCGTGAACACGCCCGCGCGGCCGCCGTCGTGACCGCGCAGGACCGCCGAGTGGACCTCCAGCGAGTTCAGCGCCAGCACGCCCGCCGCCGGGGCCAGGAGTTCCGCCCGGGCCGGGACCGCCAGCAGGACCGTGACCACCTTGCCGTGCGAGCTGATCCGGATCTCGCCCGTCCCCGACGCCACGGCCGCGGCGACGAGCTCGCGCTGTTCGTCGTTCATCGGCTCCGGGGCGGTGAACCCCTTGCCGTGCAACACTTCTTCGCAGCCCGCCGCCAGCTCCGCCATGAGGCGCGCCTTCCAGTCGGTCCAGACTCCCGGACCGGTGGCCAGCGAGTCGGCCTGCGTCAGCGCGTGCAGCAGCTCGACCAGGACGAGGTCGCTGCCCAGGGTGTTCACCACCCGCGCCACCGTGGCCGGTTCGCTGATGTCGCGCCGCGTCGCCGTGTGCGGCAGCAGGAGGTGGTGGCGGACCATCGCCGACACCGTGGCCGTGTCGGCCGGGGTGAGTCCCAGCCGGGCCGCGACCTGGGCGGAGATCTTGGCGCCCAGCTCCGAGTGGTCGGCGTCGCGGCCCTTGCCGATGTCGTGCAGCAGCGCGCCGATCAGCAGCAGGTCGGGGCGCGAAACCGTGGTGGTCAGCTTGGCCGCCTCGACGCAGGTGCGCACCAGGTGCCGGTCGACCGTCCACTGGTGCACCGGCGAGCGCGGCGGCAGGTCGCGGACCGCGCCCCACTCCGGGAACAGCCGGGACCACAATCCGGTGCGGTCGAGCGATTCGACCGCGTCGACCAGGCCTTCGCCGGCGCCGAGCAGCTCGACCAGCGCGTTCAGCGCCTCGGCCGGCCACGGGGCACGCAGCTCCGGGGCCGACTCGGCCAGCGCCTTGAGGGTGCCGAGCGCGATCGGCTTGCCCGTGCGCGCCGACGCCGCGGCGACCCGCAGCAGCAGCGCCGGGTCCTTCGCCGGGACGGCGTCGCGGGCCAGCGCGACCTCGTTCCCGTGCAGGACCACGTTTTCCGCGAGCGGCGTCCGCGACGGACGGCGCCCGAACCGCGTCTTCGGCGGCTCCACAGTGGACCGCAGCGCGACGTCGAGCGCGTACGCGATCGTGCGGCCCGCTCCGGAAAGCTTGCGGGCCAGCGTGAACCGGTCGCCGAAGCCGAGTTCGGCGGCGACCAGTTCGGCCTCCGGCGCGGACAGGACGTCCCGTTCGCGCCGGATCTCACGCCGCAGCTCGGTGCGGACGTCGAGCAGGAGCCCCTTCGCGTCCAGGAGTTCCTCGCCCGGACGCGCGGTGAGCTGCGCCGCGGCGAGGGCTTCCAGGACGGCGAAGTCCCGCAGCCCGCCCCGGCCGTGCTTGAGGTCCGGTTCGGCGGACTGCGCGATTTCGCCGCTGCGGGCCCAGCGCTGCCGGACCGACGCCGTCATGTCCGGGAGCTGCTTGCGCGCGGTGCGGCGCCACTGGTCCCGCGCCGCGGACACCAGCCGGCCGCTCAGCTCGGCGTCCCCGGCGAGGTGCCGGGCGTCGAGCAGGCCCATGGCCACGCGCAGGTCCTCCGAAGCGACCTTCAGCGCCTCACCGGGCGTGCGGACCGAGTGGTCCAGCCCGATTTTCGCGTCCCACAAGGGATACCAGAGCGCGTCCGCGATCTCGCCGACGCCGCTGTTGCCGTTGTGCACCAGCAGCAGGTCGAGATCGGAGAACGGCACCAGTTCCCGGCGGCCGAGCCCGCCCACGGCGACCAGCGCGACACCCGGTTCCGCGGTGTCGACGCCGGCCGCCGAGGCTCCCCTGCCCAGCCAGAACTCATAGAGGTCGACCAGGGCCGCCCGCAGTGCGGACGCCCCCAGCCTCCCGTGCCTGCCCTCGAGCAAACGCTCGGTGGCCTTGACCAGTTCGCCCCCGTCGGCCATCCCAGACGCCTTATAGAGCGTCCGTGCCGCGCTCGCCGGTCCGTACCCGGATGACGGTCTCCACGGGCGTCACCCACACCTTGCCGTCACCGATCTTGCCGGTGTGCGCGGCCGTGGTGATGGCCTCCAGGACCTTCTCCACGTTGGTGTCGTCCGTGACGACCTCGACCTTCAGCTTGGCCACGAAGTCCACCGAGTACTCCGCGCCGCGGTAGACCTCGGTGTGGCCCTTCTGCCGCCCGTAGCCCTGCACCTCGCTGACCGTCATGCCCAGCACGCCCAGCTGTTCCAGCGCGGAGCGGACGTCGTCGAGCGTGAACGGCTTCACAATCGCCGTGATGAGCTTCATGCCTTGCTCTCCTCGAGTTTCGCGGCCGGGGTGGACTTGACCGGGATGGTGTTCGGGTGGCCGAGGCCACCGCCCGTCCCGGTGAAGTCGTAGGCGCTCTCCGCGTGCTGGGCTTCGTCGATGCCGCTGACCTCGTCCTCGGTGCTGACGCGGAAGCCGCCGGCCTTCTTGATCACGAAGCCGATGATGAAGGACAGCACGAAGGAGTACGCGAGCACCGCACCGGCGGCCGCGGCCTGCCGACCCAGCTGGGTGAACCCGCCGCCGTAGAACAGGCCGTCCGCACCGAGCGCGTTGACGCTGGTGGTGCCGAAGAAGCCGATCAGCAGCGTGCCGACGATGCCGCCGACCAGGTGGACACCCACGACGTCGAGCGAGTCGTCGAAGCCGAACTTGAACTTGAGCGAGATGGCCAGCGCACAGAGGACACCGGCGATCAGGCCGATCGCGATGGCGCCGAGCGGGCTCACGAAACCACACGCCGGGGTGATGGCGACCAGGCCGGCGACCGCACCGGAAGCCGCGCCGAGGGTGGTCGGCTTGCCGAACTTGAGCTGCTCCACGATCAGCCAGCCGAGCACGGCGGCGGCGGTGGCGACGGTGGTGTTGGTGAACGCGACCGCGGCGAGGTCGTTGGCGGCCAGCGCCGAACCGGCGTTGAAGCCGTACCAGCCGAACCACAGCAGCGAGGCGCCGAGGAGCACGAAGGGCACGTTGTGCGGGCGGCCGGTGTCCTTCGGCCAGCCCTTGCGCTTGCCGAGCACGATGGCCAGCGCCAGGCCCGCGGCACCGGCGTTGATGTGGACCGCGGTGCCACCGGCGAAGTCGAGTGCCTTGAGGTTGTTCGCGATCCAGCCGCCGACGGCGTTCTCGCCGATGAAGCCGTTGAACGAGAACACCCAGTGCGCGACCGGGAAGTACACGACCGTGACCCAGACGACGACGAACAGCGTCCAGCCCCAGAACTTCGCGCGGTCGGCGATGGCGCCGGAGATCAGCGCGGGCGTGATGATCGCGAACATCAGCTGGAACATCACGAAGGCGAGGACGGGCAGGCCGTCCGAGCCGGGCCAGGCGACCGCCGGCGAGGTGTCGGTCGCGGCGACCGCGAAGCCGGCCACCTTCCCGAAGGTGTTTTCGAGGCCGGCGAAGTGGAAGTTACCGAGGAAACCTCCGAAAGCGTCGTCTCCGAAGGACATCGAGAAGCCGTACAGGGCCCACAGCACCCCCACGACGGCCAGCGCGATGAAGTTCATCATCAGCATGTTCAGGACGCTCTTCGCGCGGACCATGCCGCCATAGAAGAACGCCAGTCCTGGGGTCATGAGCATGACCAGCGCGGCGCTGGCCAATACCCATGCGGTGTCTCCTGCGTTCAGCACATCGTCCTCCCGTGCCCTGGGTTGGTGCGATGGCAGTTTTGGCTCGCGGTGTTTCACGGGGCGGCGCGCGAGGTTTCACCCGCGTGAACTGTCCGCGCCCGGTTGTTACGGCCAGGTTTCCCAGGACCCCTCCTCGGGTGTCCGGTTGCGAAACGTCGTGGTCGAATAGCCCCATGACACCGGCCGACCACGGGAATGACCCACTGCCACCCCCGGTCGTCGCGGCACTGCGGTGTTCGGTGTGCGGTGACCCGATCGGCCCAGCGGGACGCACGCTGCGTTGCGGGAACCGCCACTCTTTCGATCTAGCACGCCAGGGTTACGTGAACCTGTTGCACGCGCGAATCCCGGCCGGCACGGCGGACACCGCGCCGATGGTCGCGGCGCGCGCGGACTTCCTGGCGTCGGGCGCTTACGCGCCGCTGGCGGACGAGCTGGCCCGCGTTTGCGCGGACGCCGGCGGCCTGGTCGTCGACGCCGGTGCGGGCACGGGCTACTACCTCGCGCGGGTGCTCGAGGCGTCGGCGGCCTTCGGTCTCGCGCTGGACGTCTCGGCGGTCGCGCTGCGGCGGGCGGCGCGGGCCCACCCGCGGCTGGGCGCGGCGGTGTGGAACCTGTGGGAGCCGTGGCCGGTGGGCGACGGCGTGGCGTCGGTCGTGCTGAACGTCTTCGCGCCGCGCAACGGGCCGGAGTTCCACCGCGTGCTGCGGCCTGACGGTCGGCTGGTCGTCGCGGCGCCGGCCCCGGACCACCTCCGCGAGCTGGGCGACCTGGTGCTGGCCGTCGACGAGCGCAAGGAGGAACGCATCGAGGGCACCCTGGGCGAGCACTTCACGCGCACGGACCGCACGGAGGTCCGGCGCGAGGTGGAGCTGACGCCGCGGCAGGTCCGCCAGGCGGTCGAGATGGGGCCCGCCGCGTTCCACCTGGACCGCGACGGGCGCCGGGAGCGGCTCGACGCGCTGCACGAGCCGCAGCACGTCACGGTGTCGTTCACGGTCTCGGCGTACCGGCGGCGGTGAGTCTGGAAGGGTGAAGGGGTGAGGCCCGACTGGACCGCGTCCGCGACCCGGCTCGCGGACGCCGAGTGGGTGCGGGCCCGCATCGGCGGCGCGGCGAAGCTGTACGGCTGCGCGCGCCCCGAGGTGCTCGGGAGGATCTGGTGGTACTCGCTGTCGTCGGTGCTGGTCGGGCCGGCGGTGGAAGGCCTGGTGGCCGGGACGCCGGTCGATCCGTCCCTGGACGCCGTGGAGCTCGACCTCGTCGCCGACGGGCGGTTCCTCGGCGCCCGCTCCACCCGGCCGCTCGACGGCGGCCTCCCCGAGCTGGGCGCCGCCCTCACCGGCGCCCTCGGCACCGCGATCACCACCATCGCGGCCGTCAGCGGGGCGCGGGAGCGCGCGCTCGGCGCGATCGCCACCGACTCGATCGGCAACCGGCTGCTGTGGACGTCCGATCCGGAGCGCGCGATGACCCTCGCCGAGCCCTTGGTCGAAGCGATCGACCTGGGCCTGCCGAAGCCGCGGTTCGTCCGCGTGGGCCGCACACCCGCCGTCCGGCGTGCTTCGTGCTGCCTGATCTACGAAGCCGGCAACCCGAAGTGCGTGAGCTGCCCGCGTCAGACGCCGTCAGAGCGCGAAGCACGCCTTCGCGCCGCCTTGGGTTAGAGCACGGCCAGCTCCAGCGCGGCGAGCCGCTCCGGGTCGGCGATGACGTCGATGCCCGTGATGCGGTCGTCGTCGACGCGGAACGCCAGCACCACGGCCAGCCGCCCGTCGCGCACCATGAGCAGCCCGGGAGCGCCGTCGACCAGGGCGAGTTCGCTGGCGCGAGCCCGCTCGGACGCCAGGATCGCGCCGCGGCGCACGCTCTCGACGCCGCGCAGCACGATCGGCGCCGGGCTCGGACCGGCGAACCGGTCGGCGTGCAGCACCACGTCCGGGTCGAGCAACGCCAGCAGGGCTTCGAAGTCGCCGCCGCGGGAGGCCGCCAGGAAGGCTTCGACGACCTTGCGCCGCCGGGGCAGGTCCGCGTCCGTCGTGGTCCCGCCCTTGACCCGGCGCCGGGCGCGGCTCGCGAGCTGCCGGGCGGCGGCCGGGGTCTTGCCGATCACCGGCGCGATCTCGTCGAAGGGCACCGCGAACATGTCGTGCAGCACGAACGCGACGCGCTCGGCCGGGCCCAGCGCGTCGAGGACCACCAGCAGCGCGAGCCCGACCGTGTCGGCCAGCTCCGCCTCCTGCCCGGGGTCGCGGCGGTCGTCGTCCGGCTCGGGCTGCCCGTCGAGGGGCTCTTCGCGGTGGTTGCGGCGCGTGCGCAGCAGCGACAGGCAGACCCGGGCGACCACGGTGGTCAGCCACGCGGGGATGTTGTCGATCTCGCCGGCGCCGGTGCGGTGGAACCGCAGCCACGCCTCCTGGACGGCGTCGTCGGCTTCGGCCGCCGAGCCCAGCATCCGGTAGGCGACCGCCCGCAGCCGCGGCCGCTCCCGCTCGAACCGCTCGGTCAGCGCGTCCACCGTGTCCACCTTGTCCCGTTCCTTCCGCCGTGCGTCGTAAGCAGTAGACCCCGCGGCGGTGGCCGATGTGACCGGAACGGAAGTGATCTCGGTCATCCGGCGGCGGCGCGGCGCAGGACCTCGGCCAGCAGCGCCGCGGGTTCGGAGAGCGGACCCGGCAGCCGCGCCAGCACGACCCGCCGCCGCTCCGCCGGGCCGCCGCGCACCTCCAGCACCCGCACCCCGGGCGGCACCGCCTCGGCCAGCGAAGCGGGCAGCGTCGTCAGCCCGCACCCCGCGGCGACCAGGCTCAGCTTGGCCAGCCAGTCGCGGGCGGTGTGGGCGATTTCGGGCCGCTCGTCCAGCCCCGGCCACACGCCCATCAGCGTGTCCTCCCCCGCCGACGGCCCGGCGATCCAGCGCTGCCCGCGCAGGTCCGCGACGTCGACCGGGCCGGCCCCGGCCAGCGGGTGGCCCGCCGGCACCGCGAGGCGGAGGCTGCGCTCGGCGAGCGTCTCCAGGCGCAACGCCGGCGTCTCGGCGTCCGGCGGGCGGAACGGCGGGACCGAGCCGAGCACGGCCAGGTCGACCGTGCCCGCGCGCAGCGCCCGGACGAGTACTGGGGTGGTGGCCTCCCGGGTGTGCACGGTGACGGCCGGGTGCGTGCGCCGCAGTTCGGCGACGGCGCGCGGCACCAGCACCGCGCCCGCGCTGGGGAACCAGCCCAGGCGGACCGTGCCGGCGTCGGCGGGCAGCCCGGCCAGCTCGCGCCCGGCCGCGTCGATCTCGTCGAGCACCGCGATCGCCCGGCGCAGCACCACGGTCCCGGCGGTGGTGAGGCGGACGCCACCGGGCCGCCGCTCCAGCACGGGCGTCCGCGCCACTCGTTCGAGTGAGGCGATCTGCCGCGACACCGCGGACTGCGTGTAGCCGAGCGCCGCTGCGGCCGCGGTGAGCGTGCCGCGCTCGGCGACCTCGCGGAACACGCGCAGGGCCACCAGGGAGACGTCACCGAAGTCCATGACGTTCACGCATACCAGGGTTGCCGAATTCTCGCTTTTCGCATGAGGCCGGTCGCCTTAGCGTGACGGTATGACACGCACCGCCGTGGTGACCGGGGCCAACCAGGGGCTCGGCTTCGCCCTCGTTCGCGGGCTCGCCGCTCGCCTCGCTCCCGACGACCTCGTCCTGCTCACCGGCCGCGACGCGGGCCGGGTGGCCTCGGCCGCCTCCGCCGTCGCCGCCGATCCGGCGACGCGCAGCCGGGTCGAAGGGCGCGTCCTCGACGTCTCCGACGCGGACGCCGTCGCTCGCTTCGCCGAGCCGGTCGACATCGTGCTTTCGAACGCCGTCGGCCCGCTCGACCCGGACCTCCCGCAGGCCGAGCAGGCCGACGTGTTCCTGGATGTCGCGAACGGCGGCACCCACGCGGTGCTGCGGTCGTTCGCGCCGGTGCTGCGCCCGGGCGGGCGGCTGCTCGTCGTGGCCAGCTCGCTGGGCACCCTGGGCCACCTGCCCGAGCCGCTGCGGCCGCGCTTCGACGGCGTCTCGCTGGACGACGTCGAGAAGGCGATCGAGGACTGGCGCGCGGCGATCCACGACGGCACGGCCCGGGCGGCGGGCTGGCCGGACTGGATCAACGTGCCGTCGAAGGTCGCCCAGGTCGCGGCGGTCCGCGCGGTGGCGGCTCGGCGGAGGGACGCCGACCTCGCGAACGGCACCCTGGTGGCGGCGGTGTGCCCCGGCCTGGTGGACACGCGGGCGTCCCGGCCGTGGTTCAGCGACTTCAGCCAGGCGCAGAGCCCGGACGAGGCGGCCCGGGCGGTGCTGGACCTGGTGTTCGCCGACGTCGACCCGGCGACCTACGGCGAGCTGATCCGGTTCGGGCAGGTGCTGCCGTGGCGAGGTGGCAGCCCGCGCCGCCACGAGGGCCTGATCGGCTAGGGGTGGACCGCCCTGCGCGGCTCGTACCAGCTCTCGCCCACCGGCTCGCCGGCCATGTTCCAGCTCCAGGAGACCCTCGGCGTGATCCGCGCGTACAGCCCGGGCCCGACCAGGCCGGTCCGCTCCACGGGGTCGTCCGCGACGCCGTAGACGCGGATCGCCCGGGCGATGAACGGCTGCAGCGAAACGAGGTCGTCGACCAGCAGGGCGACCTTCCGGCGGCCGGCGGCGACGTTGCGGAACTTCCGCGTCGCCGCCACCGCCGCGCCGACGCCGCCGACCCAGAAGTGCTCGCCGTCGTATTCGAAGGCGAGCGGGACGAGGTCGGGCTGGCCGCCGCGGCCGAGGGTGGCCGCCCGGGCGAGCGGCTGGGAACGCAGGTAACCGATCTCTTCGGCCGTGAACGCCATGGCGACTCCTTCGTGCGGTGGGTGCACCGGCTACACGAACGGGCAGGGCCCGGATGGACCGCTCACAGCACGCAGAACTCGTTGCCCTCCGGATCGGCCAGCACGAAATGATCGGGACGGCCGTCGAGCTTGTCCTCGCGCAGGACGGTCGCGCCGGCGGCGGTCAGCCGGGCGACCGCCTCGATGACCCGCTCCCAGCGCGTCTCCCACGGCACCTCGCGCCCGCCGCCGGCCTGGACGTCCAGGTGGAGGCGGTTCTTCGCCGTCTTCGCTTCGGGCACCTTGAGGAAGCTCAGGCTCGGCAGGACGCCTTCGGGATCGGTCAGGTACGCGCCGTCGTCCCACTCCGCCTCGGGCACGCCGTGCCGGGTGAACCAGGCTTCCCAGCTCGCGAACCCCGGCGGGGGCGGCCGTTCGATGTAGCCGAGGGCCACCGACCAGAACCTCGCCAGCGCCCGGGGGTCCGCGCAGTCGATCGTCACGCTCCAGCGCACCGTCACGGGGTGGAGCGTAGCCGCGTCCACGCCCCGGGAGCGCGTGTCATCCGGGGGATGATGCGGTTACCGTGGGCTCCGATGAGTGAACGCAGCTGGGGCTTCCGCACCCGCGCCCTGCACGCGGGTGGCACGCCCGACCCCGCGACCGGGGCGCGGGCCGTGCCGATCTACCAGACCACGAGCTTCGTCTTCGAAGACGCCGCCGATGCCGCGAACCTGTTCGCGCTGCAGAAGTACGGCAACATCTACAGCCGGATCGGGAATCCGACCGTGGCCGCCTTCGAAGAGCGGGTCGCCAGCCTCGAAGGAGCCATCGGCGGCGTCGCCACCGCCAGCGGGCAGGCCGCCGAATTCCTCACCTTCAGCGCGCTCACCGAGGCCGGCGACCACATCGTGTCCGCGAGCGGCCTGTACGGCGGCACCGTCACCCAGCTCACCGGCACGCTCCGGCGCTTCGGCGTCGAAACGACCTTCGTCAGCGGTGGCATCGACGACTACGCCGCCGCCGTCACCGACCGGACACGGCTGCTCTACACCGAGGTGATCGGCAACCCCGGCGGCGGCATCGCCGACCTCGCCGCGCTGGCGGACCTCGCGCACGCGCACGACATCCCGCTCGTGGTGGACGCGACGCTGGCGACGCCGTACCTGTGCCGCCCGATCGAGCACGGCGCCGACATCGTGCTGCACTCGGCGACGAAGTTCCTCGGCGGGCACGGGACCACGCTCGGCGGGATCGTCGTCGAATCCGGGAAGTTCGACTGGGGCAACGGGAAGTTCCCGCGGATGACCGAGACCGTCGACAGCTACGGCGGCCTGAAGTACTGGGAGAACTTCGGCGAGTACGCGTTCTGCACGCGGCTGCGCGCCGAGCAGCTGCGGGACATCGGCGCGGCCCTGTCGCCGCACTCGGCTTTCCTGCTGCTGCAAGGGGTCGAGACGCTCCCGCAGCGGATGGACGCGCACGTGGCGAACGCCCGCGCGGTCGCCGAGTACCTCGAAGCCGACCCGCGGGTGGCCTGGGTGTCCTACGCCGGGCTGCCGTCGCACCCGCACCACGAGCTGGCCCGCCGGTACCTGCCGGCCGGGCCGGGCGCGGTGTTCTCCTTCGGCATCGACGGCGGCCGCGCGGCCGGCGAGAAGTTCGTCGAATCGGTGGAACTGCTGTCCCACCTGGCGAACGTCGGCGACGCGCGGACGCTCGTCATCCACCCGGCGTCGACCACGCACGCGCAGCTGTCGGAGGAGCAGCTCGCGGCCGCGGGTGTCGGGCCCGACCTGATCCGGCTGTCGGTCGGCCTCGAAGACGTCGAGGACATCCTCTGGGACCTCGACCAGGCGCTGGGCAAGGCGGTGGCCGGATGACGCCCGGCGGCCACCACGTCGGAGCCGTCGAGCGGCGCGCGATCCTCGACCGGACTAAGTCGGTGACGCTGGTCGGCGCGTCGGCCAACCCGGCGCGGCCCAGCTACTTCGTGGCGACGTACCTGCTCTCGTCGACGCGGTACGAGGTCAACTTCGTCAACCCGCGCGTGGACACGCTGTTCGGGAAGCCGGTGTACGCGTCGCTGAAGGACGTCCCGGGCGAGCCGGACCTGGTCAGCGTCTTCCGCAAGCACGACGACCTGCCCCGGGTCGCCGAGGAAGTGATCGACGCCGGCGCGCGGACGCTGTGGCTGCAACTCGGGTTGTGGCACGAGCCGGTGGCCGACCGGGCGCGCGAAGCCGGGCTGGACGTGGTGATGAACCGGTGCGTCAAGATCGAGCACGCGCGCTTCGCGGGCGGCCTGCACCTGGCCGGGTTCAACACGGGCGTGATCAGCTCGCGGCGGCCGTCGGCGCCGTAGGGAAGAGAACGGGCGTTCCCGCCGTTGGCCCGGGTATGACCTTGGGGATCACGTTCTCCGGCGGCCCGACCGCCCTGCTGGAACTGGGCGGCGTCCGGCTGCTCACCGACCCGACCTTCGACGCGCCCGGCGACCACCCCGTCGGCGAGCGCGTGCTGGTCAAGACCGAGGACTCGGTGCTGTCCGAAGACGCGATCGGCGTGGTGGACGCCGTCCTGCTGTCCCACGACCAGCACCCCGACAACCTCGACGACCGCGGCCGCGCCTATCTCGCGACGGTGCCGCTGACGCTGATCACGCCCGCCGGCGCCGCCCGGCTCGGCGGGACGGCGAAGGGCCTGGCGCCGTGGGAAGAGACGCGCGTCGGGCCGCTGACCGTCACCGCCGTCCCGGCACTGCACGGCCCCGAAGGCGCTTCGCGGCTCACCGGCGACGTCACCGGCTTCGTCCTGACCGGCGACGACCTCCCGACCGTGTACGTCAGCGGGGACAACGCCTCCGTCGACCTCGTGCGGGAAATCGCCGCGCGGTTCCGCGTCGACATCGCGGTGCTCTTCGCCGGCGCCGCCCGGACCAAGTTCTTCGACGGCGCTCCCCTGACGCTGACCAGCGCCGCCGCGGCCGAAGCGGCGAAGGTGCTCGACGCGGCGAAGGTCGTCCCGCTGCACTTCCGGGGCTGGCAGCACTTCAGCGAGGGGCCGGACGTGCTGCGGAAGGAGTTCGAGGCGGCGGCGCTGGCCGACCGGCTCGTGCTGCTGGAACCCGGGGAGCGCGCGGAGGTCTGACGCCCGGCCGTGAGAGGCTGGCGACATGGCCAAACCCACCCCGCTCCAGTTCCGCAACCTCCTCGTCGCCCTCCTGGCGGCGGCGGGCTTCGTCTGGAGCATCGTGACGGGCCTGCCGTGGTGGGTCAGCGCGATCGTGGGCTGCGCGGGTGTCCTGTCGCTGGCCTCGGCTTACCTCAACCGCCCAGGGGCCAACGGCTAACGCGTCTTCGCGTATCTCGCCTTCAGGTTCGTGCGGCCCGCTTCGGTGAGCCGGCCGAAGAGCCGCAAGCGGGCCAGGCCGCCGTCCGGGTAGATGTCGAGCCGGGCCTCCGTCACCTCGGGGGCGTCGGGCAGTGCGAACCGGTGGCGGGTGTCCGGCTGCAAGCGCGTCTTCGGCAGCAACGGCACCCACTCGCCGTACGTGTCGCGGCCGCTGACCGACGCCCAGCCCGGCGCGTTGCCCTTCAGGTTGCTCGTGTCCAGTTCCGCGAATCGCACGATCCCGGCGCCGGCCAGCCGCAGCGTCACCCAGTCGTTGCCGGAGTCGCGGCGGCGGGCCGTCTCCCAGCCCTCCGCCTGGTGGGCCGCCAGGCCCGGCGAGAGGATGTTGTTCGGCGACGAATAGAACCGGTTGCTGCAGCCCGTGACGAGCGCGCCGTTCTCCAGCGCCGCCAGGTCGAGCGCGTCCAGGTCGAGCAGCGCCGGGTCCGGGATCGGCGCGCCGTGCACGCGCAGGCGCGCCACGCCGCCGTCCGGGTGCTGCGTCAGCCGCACGTGCGTGTAGCGCCGCGAACCGTTGACCGCGTAGAAGTTCTCCGTGTGCCCGGCCGCCGGGGCCCGGTCGACCAGCGGGTCCCAATCGGCCGTGGCCACCTCCGCCGCCGACGGGTAGCCCGGGAGCGACGTCGCCTCGACCGAGACGAACGGCGGGTAGTTGCCCTTGAAGAACGCCGTGTCGACGATGACGCCGGTGATCGTGCCGGCCAGGCCGAGCCGCACGATGGCCTGGTCGTCGCCCGGTTCCCGGTGGCGGCGGGTCTCCCAGCCGTCGTAGACCTGGCCCTTCGGCCCGAACGTCTCCGCGCGGTGCGCCGGCACCCACGGGTTGACGAGGTTCTCCTTCTCGGCGAACAGCTCGTCGGTCGCCCACATCACCGTCCCGCCGAAGCGGCGGGAGGCGAGGTCGGGCAGTTCTGTCCACTCCGGACGGTCGGACACCACGGCCTCCATTTCAGCAGTTCCTCCGGGTCAGCAGCGCACCGCGCGGCTCGTCACCGGTGATTTCGGTGCCCCGCAGCCAGGTCGAACGCACGACGCCGGCGAGCGGACGCCGGTCGTAGGCGCTGACCGGGTTGCGGTGCTTCAGTTTCGCGACGTCGACCACGAACGCCTCCTCCGGCGCGAACACGCAGAAGTCGGCGTCGTACCCCACCGCCAGGTGGCCCTTGCGGCGCATCCCGGCCTGCGCGGCCGGGCGCTCGGCCATCCAGCGGACGACGTCGGTGAGCGCGAACCCGCGCTGCCGCGCCTGCGTCCAGATCGCCGGGAGGCCCAGCTGCAGGCTGGAAATCCCGCCCCACGCCTGGCCGAAGTCGCCGCTGTCGAAGCGCTTCAGCTCCGGCGTGCACGGCGAGTGGTCGCTGACGATCGTGTCGATGACGCCGTCGGCGAGCCCCTGCCAGAGCAGCTCGCGGTTGGCCGCCTCCCGGATCGGCGGGCAGCACTTGAACTGCGTCGCGCCGTCACGGATCTCCTCGGCGACGAAGCTGAGGTAGTGCGGGCAGGTCTCCGCCGTCAGCGCCACGCCGTCGCGGCGCGCCGCGGCGATCAGCGGCAGCGCGTCCGAAGAGGACAGATGGAGGATGTGGGCCCGCGCCGAGTGGCGCCGGGCCGCCTCGATGACGTGCGAAATCGCGAGGTTCTCCGCCTGCCGGGGCCGCGAGTGCAGGAAGTCGACATAGCGACCGCCGTGTGGCTCGGGTGCCTCGTCGATCTCGTGCGCGTCCTCGGCGTGGACGATCATGAGCGCGTCGAAGGAACTCAGCTCCCGCAACGCTTCGTCGAGCCCGGCCGGGTCGAGCGGCGGGAACTCGTCGACGCCGGAGTGCAGCAGGAAGCACTTGAAGCCGAACACCCCGGCGTCGTGCAGGCCCCGCAAGTCCCCCACGTTGCCCGGGATGGCGCCGCCCCAGAAACCGACGTCGACGTGCACCCGGCCGGTCGCCGCCTTGCGCTTGACCTCCAGGGCCGCGACGTCGACGGTCGGCGGCAGGCTGTTCAGCGGCATGTCCACGATCGTGGTCACCCCGCCCGCCGCGGCCGCGCGGGTCGCCGTCTCGAAGCCCTCCCACTCGGCCCGGCCGGGGTCGTTGACGTGGACGTGGGTGTCGACCAGCCCCGGCAGCAGCACGACGTCGTCGCCGAGCTCGAGGACGCGGTCGCCGGACAGCGCCGTGCCGCCGGGTTCGACCGCGACGATCCGGCCACCCTCGACACCGACGGTCGCCGGGACCTCGCCCTCGGCCGTCACGGCCCGGGCGGCGCGCACCACAAGATCCATCCGAAAGCCCTTCTGCGGGAGGATGACCACCGCCGATTTCACAGAACGGAATGACGGTTTCGCACAACGACAGTAACCACGGCGCGCGCCGCTCGTCAACGACGGCTGTAGCGCGTTACGGTCATCCGCGTGAGGCTTGAGGCGGAGTTCACCAGCGAACCGTTCCACGGCGAGGGTTCGCCGCCCGAGCACGCCGTCGCCGCCCGCGACGCCGCCGCGGAAGCCGGGCTGGACACCGATTTCGGGCCGCTCGGCACGCTCGCCCGCGGCGAGGCGGAGGAGTTGCTCGAGGCCCTTCCGGCGATCGCGAAGGCAGCGCTGGAGGGCGGCGCGACGCGCGTCACGCTGCAGCTGCGCCGGGCCGACGATCCCGGCAGCGCCCCGGTCGTCGAGCTGAACGACGCCCTGGCCCGGCTCATCGCCGACGTCGAGCGCGAACTGGGCGCCAAGCTGGGCGACCTCGACCGCGCGGGCAAGCAGCGCGCGGTGCGGCTGCTGCGCGAACGCGGCGCCTTCGGCCTGCGGAAATCCGTCTCGTCGGTGGCCGACGCGCTGGGGGTCACGCGGTTCACCGTCTACAACTACCTCAACCGGGAAACGGACTGACCAGCGCGTTCAACAAAATGTTGACGGAACTCCGGCGCCGACGTACGGTCAGCGGGACGCCACCCACGAGGAGTTCCCCGTGCCGCTCACCCTCTCCGACTTCAACACCGCCGACGCCGGCGTGGTCCGCCCGGTGCTCACGGCCTGCCTCGCCGTCCCGCGCTGGGTCGACACCCTCCTGGACCACCGGCCGTACGAAACCCGGGACGCGCTGGAAGCCGCCGCAGACCTGCCGCTGAGCAGCGACGAGATCCGGCAGGCGATGGCCGCGCACCCCCGGATCGGGGAAAAGCCCGCGGAAGGCTGGGCGCGGTCGGAACAGTCCGGTGTGGACAATCCGGACGCGTTCGCCGCCGCGAACGCCGAGTACGAAGCCAAGTTCGGGCACGTCTACCTGGTCTGCGCCAGCGGCCGCAGCGGCGGCGAACTGCTGGAGATCCTGCGTGACCGGCTGGGCAACGACCCGGCGACCGAGCTCGCGGTCGCCGGCCGTGAGCTGCTGAAGATCGCCGGACTCCGGCTCGCGAAAGCGGTGACCGCGTGAGCCTCGTGACCACCCACGTCCTCGACACGGCCGCGGGGCGCCCCGCCACCGGGATCGCCGTCCGGTTCGAGACCGCCGGCGGCGAGCCGATCGCCGAAGGCCGCACCGACGACGACGGCCGCATCCGCGACCTCGGCCCGGAAACCCTGGCGCCGGGCGGCTACCGGCTGGTCTTCGACACCGGCGCCTACCTGGGCCCGGACGCGTTCTTCCCGGAGGTCGCGCTGACCTTCCGGATTTCCGACGGCACCGCGCACCACCACGTGCCGCTCCTGCTCAGCCCGTTCGCCTATTCGACCTACCGAGGGAGCTGACCGTGGCCATCACCCTGGGCCCCAACCAGTACGGCAAAGCGGAGGTCCGCCTGGTCACGGTGCGCCGCGACGGCCCGGTGCACCACCTGAAGGACCTGACGGTGTCGACGTCGCTGCGCGGCGAGCTGGCCGCGACGCACCTGACCGGCGACAACGCCGGGGTGCTGGCGACCGACACGCAGAAGAACACGGTGTACGCCTTCGCGAAGGAGGCGCCGGTCGGTGAGATCGAGGACTTCGGCCTGCGGCTGGCCCGCCACTTCACCGGCACGCAGGAGAACATCACGGGCGCGCGCGTCAAGATCGACGAGCACGGCTGGGACCGGATCGCCGTCGGCGGCGAGCCGCACGACCACGCGTTCAGCCGCTCCGGCGACGAGCGCCGCACGACGGCGGTGACGGTGCGGGACGGCCGCGCGTGGGTCGTGTCCGGCATCGACGGCCTGACCCTGCTGAAGTCCACGGGTTCGGAATTCCACGGTTTTCCCCGCGACGAGTACACGACCCTGGCCGAGACCGGGGACCGGATCCTCGCCACCGCCGTCACGGCGAAGTGGCGCTACCAGGGCGAGGACCTCGACTGGGCTTCGAGCCACCGCGAGATCCGGCGGGTGATGCTCGAGACGTTCGCGACGAAGCACAGCCTTTCGCTGCAGCAGACGCTGTACGCGATGGGTTCGGCGGTGCTCGAGGCGCGGCCGGAGGTGGCCGAGGTGCGGTTGTCGCTGCCGAACAAGCACCACTTCCTGGTGGACCTGAGCCCGTTCGGGCTGAAGAACGACAACGAGGTGTTCTACGCGGCGGACCGGCCGTACGGGTTGATCGAGGGCACGATCCTGCGCGACGACGCCGAGGACGCGGGGCCGGCCTGGGACCTCCACTGAGAAGCGCAAGTTGATAGAACGCTCTATTATCACGGCGTGGCAGGGACCAAGGAACGCATCATGGCCGCCGGGGCGGAGCTCTTCCGGCGCAACGGCTACGCCGGCACCGGCCTGAAGCAGATCGTCGCCGAGGCCAACGCGCCCTTCGGGTCCCTCTACCACTTCTTCCCCGGTGGCAAAGAACAGCTCGGCGAAGAGGTCATCCGGACTTCCGGGCTCGCCTACATCCAGCTCTTCGACCTCTTCATCGCACCCGCCGCGGACCTTGTCAGCGGCATCGAAGCTTTCTTCGCCGCCGGGATCGCGACCCTCGAAGCCACCGGCTACGTCGAAGGCTGCCCGATCGCGACCGTCGCCCTCGAGGTCGCCGCCACCAACGAACCGCTGCGGAAGGCCACCGCCGATGTCTTCACCGCCTGGATCGACGCCGGGACCGAGCGGTTCGCGCGGTTCGGGCTCGGCCCGCAAGCCGCGCGGACCCTCACCATCACCGCCGTCAACAACCTCGAAGGCGCCTTCGTCCTCTGCCGCTCGCTGCGGGACACCGAAGCCATGGCCGTCGCCGGGGCCGCGACCGTCGACGTCGCCCGGCGACTCCTCCAGGAGCGCACACAACTTTAGTCGGGAATCCAACACGAGTCACCAACATGGCGCTTGACCACACAGCAAATCACCACCCATCCTGCGGAATGGTCTAGTCCTCCTGCCTCACAACGCCGTCCGGTTGGAGCCGCCATGCGCCGAATCCTCGCCGTCTTCGCCACTGCCCTGGCCGCCGCCTCGATCACCAGCACCCCCGCCCAGGCCCTCGAAAACGGCCTCGCCCGCACCCCGCCGATGGGCTGGAACACCTGGAACACCTTCGAGTGCAACATCAGCGAAACCCTCGTCAAGCAGACCGCCGACCTCATGGTCAGCTCCGGCATGCGCGACCGCGGCTACGCCTACGTCAACCTCGACGACTGCTGGATGACGAAGTCCCGCGACAGCGCCGGCAACCTGGTCGCCGATCCCGCGAAGTTCCCCAGTGGCCTCAAGGCGCTCGGCGACTACATCCACGCCCGCGGCATGAAGTTCGGCATCTACGAAAGCGCCGGCACCATGACGTGCCAGAGCTACCCCGGCAGCCTCGGCCACGAACAGGCCGATGCCACCCTCTTCGCGAGCTGGGGCGTCGACTACCTCAAGTACGACAACTGCTTCAACAACGGCAGCAACAGCCAGCAGGACTACATCCGGCGCTACTCGGCGATGCGCGACGCGCTGAAGGCCACCGGGCGCCCGATCGCCTACAGCATCTGCGAATGGGGTGACTTCGCCCCGGCGACCTGGGCCGGGGACGTCGGCAACCTGTGGCGCACCACCGGCGACATCAGCAACAACTGGGGCAGCATCGACTCGATCTACCGCCAGAACGTCGGGCTCGCCTCCGCCGCGAAGCCGGGCGCCTGGAACGACCCGGACATGCTCGAAGTCGGCGACGGCATGGACTTCCAGGAAGACCGCGCGCACTTCACGCTGTGGGCGGCGATGGCCGCGCCGCTGATCGCCGGGGCCGACCTGCGCTCCGCGAGCGTCGCCACCTTCTCGACCTACTTGAACTCCGACGTCATCGCCGTGGACCAGGACCCGCTCGGCAAGCAGGCGCGGCGGATCGCGACCGGGAACGGGCTGGACGTCCTCGCGAAACCCCTCCAAAACGGCGACGTCGCCGTGGTGCTGTTCAACGAGAACGGCGCCACGAAGACCGTCTCGACGACGGCCGCCGCGGCCGGGCTGCCCGCCGCGTCGAGCTACCGGCTGACCAACCTGTGGTCGAAGGAGCGGACCACGAGCAGCGGCGCGATCAGCGCGGACGTGCCGTCGCACAGCACGGTGATCTACCGCGTGAAGGCGAACGCGTCCGGCACCAGCGTCGGCACCACCCAGCCGATCCAGGGGGCGTCCTCGGCCCGCTGCATCGACATCAACGGCACCGCCCCCACGCCCGGCCCCCAGGTCGACGTCTGGGACTGCGACGGTGGCGGCAACCAGGCCTGGACGTTCACGAGTGCCGGCGAGCTCAAGGCGAACGGGCTCTGCCTGGACGCCAGTGGCGGCACCAGCGCGGCGGGGACGAAGCTCGTCGCCTGGACCTGCCACGGCGGCGGGAACCAGAAGTTCAAGCTCGCGGCCGACGGCTCGATCACGCAGGCCGGGCTGTGCGTCGACGTCACCGGCGGCGACAAGCCCGCCGGCAACGTCAACGGCACGCAGCTCGAACTGTGGAACTGCAGCGACGACGCCAACCAGAACTGGACACTGAAGTAGCTCAGGTGCCGGTGAGGTGCTCCGGCCGCACCGGGACGCGGGTGAGCGCGAGCCCGGTCGCGGCCCGGATCGCGGCCACGATCGCCGGCGTCGACGAGATCGTCGGCGGCTCGCCGACCCCGCGCAGGCCGTACGGCGCGTGCGGGTCCGGGCGCTCCAGGACGTCGATGGTCATCGGCGGCATGTCCAGCACGGTCGGGATGAGGTAGTCGGTGAAGGAGGGGTTCCGGATCTTCCCGCCGGAGGTCTGGATCTCCTCCATCACCGCGAGCCCGAGCCCCTGCGCCGAGCCGCCCTGGATCTGGCCCAGCACGGCCTGGGGGTTCAGCGCCTTGCCGACGTCCTGGGCGCAGTCCAGCGCGACCACCTTGACCAGGCCCAGTTCGGTGTCGACGTCGACGACCGCCCGGTGCGCGGCGAACGCGTACTGGACGTGGGCGCTCCCCTGCCCGGTTTCCGGGTCCAGCGGGGCTGTCGGCCGGTGCCGCCATTCCACGGTTTCGTCGTAGACGTCGTCGCCGAGAACGTCCACCAGATCGGCGAGCACCTGGCCGTCGGCCGCGACGAGCTTGCCGCCGACGACGCGCACCCGCTGGTCGAACCGGGACAGCAGCCGCGCCCGCACCGCCGCGCAGGCGGCCTGCACGGCGCCGCCGGTGACGTAGGTCTGGCGCGACGCCGACGTCGAGCCGCCGTTGCCGATCGAGGTGTCCATCGGCAGGACCGTCACCTGGTCGACGCCGAGTTCGGTGCGCACGATCTGCTGCATGATCGTCACCAGGCCCTGGCCGACCTCGCAGGCCGCGGTGTGCACGGTCGCGGCCGGTTCGCCGCCGACCAGCTGCAGGCGCACGCGAGCCGTCGAGTAGTCGTCGAAGCCTTCGGAGAAGCAGACGTTCTTGATCCCGACGGCATAGCCGACCCCGCGGACGACGCCTTCGCCGTGCGTCGTGTTCGACACCCCGCCCGGCATGTGCCGCAGGTCGAACGGCCGCTCCGGCGGCATCGGCATCTCCCGCACGCGGGACAGCAGCTCCGCGACCGGCGCTTCCGCGTCGACGACCTGGCCGGTCGGCATCAGATCGCCTTCGCTCATCGCGTTGCGGACGCGGATCTCCACCGGGTCGAGACCACAGGCGTCCGCGAGCTTGTCCATCTGGGACTCGTAACCGAACGCCGCCTGCACCGCGCCGAAGCCGCGCATCGCGCCGCACGGCGGGTTGTTCGTGTACGTGCCCCAGCAGTCCACCGCCACGCTGTCCACTTTGTACGGTCCGACCCCGAGCGTGGCCGCGTTCGCGACCACCGCACCCGTCGAGGACGCGTACGCGCCGCCGTCGAGGTACAGGCGCGTGCGCACGTACACGAGACGGCCGTCGCGGGTGGCGCCGTGCTCGTAGTACATCTTCGCCGGGTGCCGGTGCACGTGCCCGTAGAAGGACTCTTCGCGGTTGTAGACCATCTTCACCGGCTTGCCGGTGTGCAGGGCGAGCAGGCAGGCGTGCACCTGCATCGACAGGTCTTCCCGGCCGCCGAAGGCCCCGCCGACGCCGCCGAGCGTCAGCCGCACCTTCTCGATCGGCAGCCCCAGCGCGGCGACGATCTGCTGCTGGTCGACGTGCAGCCACTGCGTCGCGACGTAAAGATCGACGCCGCCTTCGGTGTCCGGCACGGCGAGCCCGGATTCCGGGCCGAGGAAGGCCTGGTCCTGCATGCCGACCTCGTAGACGCCGGAGACGACGACGTCGGCGGTGGGCTCCTGCGGTCCGCGGCGGATCTTGACGTGCCGGACGACGTTGCCGCCTTCGTGCAGCGAAGGCCCTTCGCCCGCCACAGCCGCTTCGGAGTCCGTCACCGGCTCGAGCTCTTCGTAGGTGACGACGATCCGCTTCATCGCGCGGCGGGCGGTCTCCGGGTGGTCGGCGGCGACCAGCGCCACCGGCTCGCCCTGGTACCGCACGACGTCGGAGGCGAGCACCGGCTGGTCGGTGTGCTCGAGGCCGTAGCGGTTCACGCCGGGGACGTCCTCGTGCGTCAGCACCGCGTAGACGCCGGGCACGGCGAGGGCTTCCGCGATGTCGATGCCGGTGATGCGCGCGTACGGATGCGGGCTGCGCAGCGTCACGCCCCACACCATGTCCTCGTGCCAGAGGTCCGAGGAGTAGGCGAACTCGCCGCGGACCTTCACCGTGCCGTCGGGCCGCCGCGGCGACGTGCCGACGCCGTTCGCGGTCGTCGTCGTGACGGACGTGGTGCTGGTCATCTGCCCTCCCGCAACCGGGCGCTCGCGGCGGCCAGCTCGCGGGCGACGGCGGACTCGTCGGCTTCGCGCAGGGTGCCGTCCTCGACGACGGCCTTGCCGCCGACGAACAGCCTGCGCAGCGGCGGCGTGGTGCCGAGCACCAGCGCCGCGACCGGGTCGGTGATGCCGGCGTAGTTCAGCCCGGTCAGGTCCCAGACGGCCAGGTCGGCGAGCTTCCCGGGTTCCAGGGAACCCAGGTCGTCCGCGCGGCCGAGGCAGCGGGCGCCGCCCATCGTGCCCATCCACAGCGCTTCGCGCGTGGTCAGCCCGCGCGGGCCGCCGCGCTGGCGGGCCTGCAGCAGCGACTGGTGCAGCTCTTCGCCGAGACCGCCGGATTCGTTGGACGCGGCGCCGTCGGCACCCAGGCCGACCGGCACCCCGGCGTCCAGGAGGTCGCGGACGGGCGCGATGCCGGCGCCGATGCGGCCATTGGACGTCGGGCAGTGCGCCGACCCGGTGCCGGTGGCGCCGAAGCGGCGGATCGCGTCGGGCGCGAGGTGGATCGTGTGCGCGAGCCAGACGTCGTCGGCGAGCCAGCCGAGCTTGTCGGCGTACTCGGCGGGCGTGCAACCGACTTCGGCGAGGCACTGCTTCTCCTCGTCGAGCGTCTCGGCCAGATGGGTGTGGAGCCGGACGCCCTTGCGGCGGGCCAGCTCGGCCGCGCCGGACATCAGCCGCTCGGTGACCGAGAACGGCGAGCAGGGGCCGGCGGCGATCTGCAGGTGGGCCCCCGCGGAGTCGTCGTGGAAGCGGTCGATCGCCGCTTCGGTGCCGGTCAGCGCGTCCTCGGTCGACTCGACCAGGTTGTCCGGCGGCAGGCCGCCGTCGGACTCGCCGCGGTCCATCGACCCGCGCACCACGTGCAGCCGGACGCCGATGCGCTGGCGGGCCGCGGCCAGCGCCGCGACCTGGTCACCGCCGTCGCGCGGGAAGACGTAGTGGTGGTCGGCGACGGTGGTGCAGCCGGTCAGCGCCAGCCGGGCCATTCCGGCGGTGCCCGCGGCGTGCGTGATCTCGGCGTCGAGGCGGCTCCAGACCGGGTAGAGCGCGACCAGCCACTCGAAGAGCGTGTGGTCGGCGGCCATCCCGCGGGTCGCCCACTGGTAGAGGTGGTGGTGGGTGTTGATCAGCCCCGGCGTGATCAGGCAGCCTTCCGCCTCGACGCGTTCGTCGAACTCGCCGGTGTACACGCCTTCGCCGACCGCGGCGATCCGGTCGTTCTCGACCACGACGTGCCCGCTCGCGTACTCCTCGCCGGAGACGGTGGCGATGGCCGCGTTCGCGATGAGCGTCCTCACGCGACCCCCTCCTTCGCCGCCGCGCGCACCGCGTCGAGGATCTTCTCGTAGCCGGTGCAGCGGCAGAGGTTGCCCGCGAGGGCTTCGCGGATCTCCTCGTCGGACGGGTCGGGGACGCGGTTCAGCAGGTCGTGCGCCGCGACGACCAGCCCCGGCGTGCAGAACCCGCACTGGACCGCCCCGGCGTCCACAAAGGACTGCTGGACCGGGTCGAGGGTGTCGCCGTCGGCCAGTCCCTCGACCGTGCGCACCACGCGCCCCTCGGCCTGCCCGGCCGCGACCAGGCACGCGCACACCGGAAGGTCGTCGAGGTAGACCGTGCACGATCCGCATTCGCCCTGCTCACAGGCGTTCTTCGAGCCCGGCAGGCCGAGCCGTTCGCGCAGCACGTAGAGCAGGCTTTCGCCCTCCCAGACGTCGTCCGCCTGCCGCGGCTCGCCGTTGATCGTGACATTCAGGCGCATGCGCGCACTCCCGTCCGGTGTTCTTCCCAGGCCCAAGTCAACGTACGCCGCGCTAGTACCCCGAGCGCGTGCTTCCGATACGCGGCGCTGCCCCGGACGTCGTCGATCGGCTCGGCGGCCGCGGCGACCAGGTCGCCGAAGCGGCGTTTCAGGGAGTCCGGCAGCGGCTCGGACGACGTCCACGGCAGCTCGGCGGCCAGGAAGTCCTCGGCGTCCCGGGCGTGGCGCGGGGTCGGCGCGGCCGAGCCGATGGCGGCGCCGACCTTGCCTTGCCGGAGCGAGATCGCGAACGAGCAGACCGCGATGACCATCGCGTTGCGCGTGCCGACCTTCGCGAACTGCTGCGGCCCGGCGTGCGCGGGCAGGTGGACGGCGGTGATCAGCTCGTCCGGAGCCAGTGCGTGCCGTTTCACGCCGACGTAGAACTCCGCCGCGTCCAGCAGGCGGGTCCCCCGCACGGAGGCCACCTCGACCCGCGCGTCCAGGGCGAGCAGCACCGGGTGGGTGTCCCCGGCGGGGGACGCAGCGCCGAGGTTGCCGCCGACCGTGCCGCGGTTGCGGATCTGCGGGGACCCGACCGTGCGCGAGGCCATGGCCAGGGCCGGGACGGATTCACCCAGTTCGGTGATGACCCGGGAGTACGGGACACCGGCGCCGAGCCGGACCGTGCCGTCCGAGTGGTCCACAGTGGACCACTCCGCCAGCTCGCCGACCCGGGTCAGGTCGAGCAGGGCCTCCGGGCGCCGGTGGTCGAAGTTCAGCTCGACCATGACGTCGGTGCCGCCGGCGATCGGCACCGCGCCGGGCAGCTCGGCCTTCACGGCGAGGGCCTCGGCGAGCGTCGTGGGACGCAGGAACTCCACTGGTTGCTCCTTCGAGAGGGCGATAGACCAGTAGACGACGGATCACCGCCGGGCGGCAACGGCGCCACGCATGAAACGCGCAGCAGCGAACCGGGGTGCGTTTGTGCTTTCCTACAAGCCTCATGACGACCGTGAAAACACTGCTGGGCCTGCCCGGGCTGCGGCTGCGCCCCCGGGCCGGGACCGACCTGCTCGACCGGCCGGTGACGCGCATCTACGTCACGGAGCTGTCCGACCCCGGACGGTACCTGTCGGCCGGTGAGCTGGTGCTTTCCGGCCTGCTGTGGTGGCACGCCCCGGGTGACGCCGAGCCGTTCGTGGCCGCGCTGGCCCGGGCGGGCGCGGCGGCGCTGGCCGCGTCCGGCGCCGACTCGGGCGGCATCCCGGACGACGTCGTCGACGCCTGCGTCCGGCACCGGATCCCGCTGCTGGAAGTGCCGCCCGACCTGTCGTTCTCGGTGATCACCGAGCAGGTCGTGCTGGCGCTGGCGGCGGCGTCCGACAGTGCGCGCAAACGTTTGCAGGCGGCCGCGGAGGCGCCGGTCGAGACGCTGCTGGACCGCGCGGCGGCGGAACTCGGGCTGCCCTGCTGGGTGCTGTCGGGCCTGGGCCGGCTGATCGCGGGGACGGCCCCGCCGCCGATGCCGCCCGAGGACGTCGTCCGCCGGTACGCGGCCCGCGAGCCGGGGCCGCTGACGCTGGTCCCGGTCGAGGGGCGGCACGCGGTGCCGTGGCTGATCGCCGTGGGCGGGCCGCTGAGCACCGCGCAGGCCGAGCTGGCCGAGGAGGTGGCGGGGCTCGTCGGGGTCACGCGGGCACGGGCGGTTCCTTCGGCCGCCGAACTGCCCGATGAGGTGTGCGTCGTCGGATTGCGGACCGAAGGCAGCGACGAGAGCCGGGACGTCCTGAGCGAATGGCTGCCGGACGCGCTGCTGCTCGAATCCGCCGGGGAAACGTCGTACGCGGCGACCGCGCTGCGGCCCGCACCGGCCGAGCTGTCCATTGTGGAACCCCTGCTCCGGGCGAAGCGGATCGTCTGCGGCGTCAGCGATGCCGGTCCGCGCGACGAGGCGGCGGAGAGCGCGCGGTACGCGGTGGAGGTGGCGGCCCGGCGGCCGGGCCGGGTGGCGGTGGTCCGGGCCGGTGAAGTGGACGCGCACGAGCTGCTGCTGGCCGGGGCGCCGGCGGGGGTGCGCGCGGCCCTGCGCCGCCGGGTGCTCGGGCCGTTGCTGGCTTACGACGCGGAGCAGCACACGGATCTCGTGCACACGGTCCGGGTGTTCCTGGAGTGCTCGGGCTCGCCGACCCGGGCGGCGAAGGCGTTGCACGTCCACGTCAACACGCTGCGGTACCGGATCGGGCGGGCCGGCGAGCTGCTGGGAACGGACCTGACGGAGTTCACCGACCAGCTCGACGTGTACCTCGCGTTGCGCGCCGGCGACTAGAGCTGCCGAACGCCCGCTCGCCCGCTCGGCGCAGGAGGCGCGCCTCGCACCCCATCGGCCGCCGTTGCGCGTTGCGTGGCCGGGGTCCGGGGGGAGGATGAGGGCGTGAACCCCGACATCGGTTCGGCCCGGCAGGCGGCGGACGACGCCCGCGTGCTGGCCTTCGGGTGGCTGCAGGGCGCGGCACACCGGCTCGGGTACCTGCTCGGGCGGGCGCTGGAGCGCGAATGCGGGATCACGCACCTGATGTACGAGGTCCTGCTGCTCGTGGGCCGCACCGGTGAGGACGGGCTGACCATGCGCTCGATCGCGCAGGAACAGGTGCTCACCACCGGCGGGGCGACCCGGCTGGTCGACCGGATGGTCGCGATCGGGCTGGTGACCCGCACCGCTTCCCCGAGCGACCGGCGGGTCCAGCTCGTCCGGCTGACCACGCTCGGCGAGGAGACGGTCGTGCGGGCCAGCCGCGTGCACGTCGAGAACGTCGAGCAGTTCTTCTTCGGGCCGCTGCCCGAGGACCACCGGGAGCGGTTCGCCGACGACCTGCGGACGTTGAGCCACTTCGCCCGGGACGCGCTCCCGCGGCTGCGCTAGACCGCTGCGTCAGACCACCGTCGCCACCGCGAGCCCGAGGAAGACCACCGGCACCGCGCCGGTGGCGAACCGGCGGGCGCGGACGTGGGCGGCGATCGCCCCGAGGTAGTACAAGGTCAGGCCGCTCGCCGCCGCCACGCCGAGGACCGGAACGCCGAGCAGGCCGAGGAGCAGCCCGGCCGCACCGGCGAGCTTCAGCGTGCCGAGAGCGGGAAGCCAGCCCGGCGGAACGTCGACGGCGGCCGAGGTGGCGAGGACGAACCGCGCTTTCAGCAGGTCCGCGAGGCCGATGCCCGCGTTGAGCGCGATCGTGACGAAAACCATGGCAGTGTGCATGCCTTCCCGACGGGCCCGCCGCCCGGAAGGTGACCGGTCAGGCCGCGACCGGCGTCGCTCCTTCGAGGGTCTCCCGCAGTTTGTCCCGATCCAGCTGGCCTTCGGACTTGGCCACCACGAACGTCGCCACGCAGTTGCCGAGCAGGTTGACGAACACGCGCATCGAGTCCATCAGGCGGTCCGCGCCCAGCAGCAGGGCCACGCCCGCCACCGGGAACGCGCCGATCGCCGCGGCCGTCGCCGACAGGGCCAGGAAGCTGGAGCCCGGGACGCCCGCCATGCCCTTCGACGTCAGCATCAGGATCAGCACGGCCAGCAGCTGCTGGCCGAGCGTCATCTCCACGCCGAACGCCTGGGCCAGAAACACCGTGCTGATCGAGAGGTAGATGGTCGCGCCGTCGAGGTTGAACGAATACCCGGTGGGGACGACCAGCCCCGTCGCCGCGCGCGAGCAGCCGGCGTCGGTGAGCTTGGCCATGATCCGCGGCATCACCGACTCCGTCGAGGCCGTGCCCAGCGCGAGCAGGAACTCTTCGCGCGCGTAGCGGAGGAACTTCCAGACCGAAACCCCGGCGTAGAACCGGGAAATCGCGGCGAGGACGAGCGTGAAGAGCACGGCCGCGCCGTAGCAGGCGGCGATCAGCTTGGCGTAGGTGCCCAAAGTGGACAGACCGTACTGGCCGATGATGAACGCCATCGCGCCGAACGCGCCCAGCGGCGCGACCCGCATGATCCAGCCCATCACCTTGAAGATGATCTGCTGCACCTGGTCCACGAAGTCCAGCACCAGTGGCGCCCGCTCCCGCCCGATCGCGGCGAGCGCCACCCCGAAGAACACCGCGAACACGAGCACCTGCAGCAGCTGGTTCTGCGCGAACGCGTTCACCACGCTGTCGGGGATGGTGTGCAGCAGGAAGTCCCCGGCCGACGGCAGCTGCCCGCCCTTGGTCTGGGCGGTGACGGCGTGCGGGTCGAGCGTCGCCGGGTTGATGTCCAGCCCGGCGCCGGGCCGGAAGACGTTCGCCACGACCAGGCCGAACAGCAACGCGAACGTCGTGACGACCTCGAAGTAGACGATGGCCTTGAGCCCGATTCGTCCGACCGCTTTGATGTCTCCCACGGCCGCGATCCCGGTCACCACGACACAGAAGATCAGCGGCGCGATGATCATCTTGATCAGCCGGATGAAGCCGTCGCCGACCGGCTTGAGCTGGGCGCCGAGCACCGGCCAGAAGTGCCCGACCAGCACGCCCGCGACCACCGCCACGAGCAGCTGCACGAACACCGACGTCCACCAGCGCTTCTTGTTCTCCGCCATGGCGGGACCCTAAGCGTCGGATGTTCCGGCGGTGTTAACGCTCGCAGTGACGTACCCGACGCCCGGAAAACCGGCTGCGGCAGACTGAGCCGCGTGGGCAAGCGCAAGCAGATCCGCGTCGGCCCGCCGCCGGCGACGGCCGAGGAATTCAGTGACGCGCTGCTCGCCGCCGCACCGGGTGACGCCGACCGGCTGGCACCGGGCTTCACCCTGCCCGCCGAACTCGTCGAGGCCGCGGACCGGACCGGGCAGCAGCTGATCGGCCGGGCGTGCCGGGGTGGCTGGCTGCCCGAGGACCTCCACCAGGCGGCCCGGCGCCGCCTGGACGAGTTCGCCGGCTCGTACCTGCTCGACACGCTCGCCGCCTACGCCGGGCAGTTCACCGCCGTGCACCCGGCGTGGCGGGAGCAGCTCGAGGCGGCGGGCGCCGTCCGCTGGTGGACGGAGACCGAGCCGCACCTGCCGCAGTGGGCGGCGAAGCACATCCTGACGCCGTCCGAAGCGGTGGCGGCGGTCATCGAAGCCTTCGGCCTGCTGAAGACGCTGCCGGCGCTGACCGTCGTGCTGCCCGCGCCGGGCACCCCGCTGGAGCGGCCGGTCCGGCAGCACGTCGACGAGAAGAAGCTGAGCCGGGTCCGCGCGCTGCTCGCCAAGGCCGAGTCGAGCTCGTTCCCGGAGGAGGCCGAGGCCCTTTCGGCGAAGGCGCAGGAGCTGATGACCCGCCACGCCCTCGACCGCGTGCTGGTCGAAAGCGCCGAGGCCGCACCCGATCGGCCCGCGGCCCGCCGGATCTGGCTCGACACGCCGTACACCGACGCCAAGTCGCTGCTGGTCCACGTGGTCGCGACGGCCAACCGCTGCCGCGCGATCTTCGACCCGCGCTGGGAGTTCGTCACCGTCATCGGCGACGAGGACGACCTGGACTCGGTCGCGCTGCTGACGACGTCCCTGCTGGTCCAGGCCACGCGGGCGATGATCGCCGACCCGGCCGGCCGCTCGCGTCCGTTCCGCAAGTCGTTCCTCGTCTCCTACGCCACCCGGATCGGCGAGCGGCTCGAGCGGGCGGCGGAAGCGACGATCGCCCAGGCGCCGGAGCTGCTGCCGGTGCTGGCTTCGCACGAGAGGAACGTGGCCGCGGCGTTCACCACGCTGTTTCCCGAAGTGGTGACCAAGTCGGTGACGGTGCGCAGCCACGAAGGCTGGGGCGCGGGCCGGGCGGCGGCCGACCGCGCCCGGCTTGGCGAGTGACGCTCACGCAAGCCGCAGCGCGTACTTCTCCAGTTCCGGCCGCCCGAACGGCAGCTCACCCTCGTCCAAAGCCCCGCAGTCCAAGCCCCGCAGCAGGTAGACCGCCAGCGCCTGCGCGGTGGCCGGCTCGTCCAGCACGCCCCCCGACGTCTTCTCCGCGTACGCGCGCAACCGCTCCACCGCCTCCGGGAATCCCGCCCGGTAGAACGTGTACGTCGCCGCGAAGCGGGTCGGCAGCTGATGCGGGTGCAGGTCCCAGCCCTGGTAGAAGCCCCGCTCCAACGAGCGGCGCACCAGCCGCAGGTGTTCCGCCCACGCCATGGGCAGCGCGTCACCGATCGGGAGCTTGTTCGTCGAGCCGTCCGAGAGGCGGACGCCGGTTCCCGCCGCCGAAACCTGCATCAGGCCCTTGGCCAGGTCCGCCGCCGGGTGCTCCATGCTCTGGTACGCCGCCGCGATGCCGAGGCCCGCGCTGTAGTCGTACGTGCCGTAGTGCAGTCCCGAACAGCGACCCGAGGCGGCGTGCACGATCCGCGCCACCGACAGCGTCCCGTCGAGGTCCACAATGGACTGGGACGTCTCGATCTGCACCTCGAAGCGCAAGGTGTTCTCGGGCAGGTCATACGCGGATTCCAACCGCGCCAGGACTTCCGCGGCGACCGAGACCTGCTCCACGGCCGTCACCTTCGGCAGCGTGACGACGAACCCGGGCGGCAGCGGCCCGTTGTCCAGCAGCGATCCCAGGAACAAGTCCAGGGTGCGGATGCCGCGCCGGCGCGTCGCCGCCTCGAAGCTCTTGAAGCGGATTCCGCAGAACGGCGTACCGCCGGTGGTCGCCAGGGTCTGCCCGGCCGCCAGGGCGGCCGCGTCCTCGACGTCGTCGGCGACCCGGCCGTAGCCGTCCTCGAAGTCGATCCGCAGGTCCTCGATCGGCTCGGTCAGCAGCTTCGCGCGGACGCGTTCGTAGACGTCCGCGTCGGCGCCGAGGAGGTCGCCGTGCTCGATGAAGACCCGCATCGCCTGCTTGCCCCAGTCGGCCACCAGGCGGGTCTTGTACCGCGACGCCGGGACGTAGACCGTGTGCACGGGCTGCCGTCCCGGCCGCTCCCCCGGGTACGACGCCGCGACGCGCGCGTCGGCCGCAGCCAGGCGCGCGTCGGCGGCGTCGTAGACGTCCTCGGGCAGCCGCACTACTTGATCCGCTTGTACGCGGGCAGCGTCAGGAAGTCCGGGAACTCGTCGGCCAGGGCGACCTGCTCGAACAGCTCCACCGCGGGCTCCAGCTGCTCGGGCTTGAGCTCGCCGGCCAGCTCGCCGCGGACGTCGGCCAGCACGCCGCGCACCAGCTCCGCCGTGACGACGTCGCCACTGTCCAAAGTGGTCCCGTTCTTGACCCACTGCCAGATCTGCGAGCGTGAGATCTCGGCGGTGGCGGCGTCCTCCATCAGGTTGTGGATGGCCGCCGCGCCGTTGCCGCCCAGCCAGGACGCGATGTAGCGGACGCCGACGTCGACCGCGGCGCGCAGGCCGGCCGCCGTCGCCCCGCCCGGCGTCGAAGCGACGTCGAGCAGCTGGTCGGCGGTGACGCTCACCTCGTCACGGGTGCGGCCGAGCTGGTTGGGCTGGTCGCCGAGGACCTTGTCGAACTCCTCCTTGCAGAGCTCGACCATGCCCGGGTGCGCGACCCAGGAGCCGTCGAAGCCGTCGCCGGCCTCGCGCGACTTGTCCGCGTGGACCTTCTCGAAAGCGCCCTTGTTGGTCTCGGGGTCCTTGCTCGGGATGAACGCGGCCATGCCGCCGATCGCGAAGGCGCCGCGCTTGTGGCAGGTGCGCACCAGGAGCTCGGTGTAGGCGCGCATGAACGGCGCGGTCATGGTGACCGAGTTGCGGTCCGGCAGCACGAACTTCTCGCCGGCGTCGCGGAAGTACTTGATGACGCTGAACAGGTAGTCCCAGCGGCCCGCGTTGAGGCCCGACGCGTGTTCGCGCAGCTCGTAGAGGATTTCCTCCATCTCGAACGCGGCCGGGATGGTCTCGATCAGCACGGTCGCGCGGACGGTGCCGTGCTCGATGCCGAGGGTTTTCTCGGCGTGGGTGAAGACGTCGTTCCAGAGCCGCGCTTCGAGGTGGCTCTCCATCTTCGGCAGGTAGTAGTACGGGCCCTTGCCGCGCTTAAGCAGTTCGGCCGCGTTGTGGAAGAAGTGCAGGCCGAAGTCGACGAGCGCGCCGACGCCCTCGCGGCCGCCGAAGGTGAGGTGGCTCTCGGGCAGGTGCCAGCCGCGCGGCCGGACCACGATCGTGGCGTGCTCGACGTCGTCCTTCAGGGCGTAGCTCTTGCCGCCGCTCTCCAGGGTGATCGTCTCGCGGACGGCGTCGTAGAGGTTGACCTGGCCGGAGACCACGTTCCGCCAGTGCGGCGTGTTGGCGTCTTCGAGATCGGCGAGCCACACCTTCGCGCCGGAGTTGAGCGCGTTGATGGTCATCTTGCGGTCGGTCGGCCCGGTGATCTCGACGCGGCGGTCCCGCAGCGCGGGCGGCGCGCCGGCGACCTGCCAGTCGCCTTCGCGGATCTCCTTGGTCTCCGGCAGGAAGTCGAGCCGGCCGGTGGTCCGGGCCTCTTCTCGGCGCTTGCCGCGCGCCTTGAGCAGCTCGTCGCGGCGGCCGGCGAAGGCGTCGTGGAGGCCGGCGAGGAAGGCGAGCGCCTCCGGCGTGAGGATCTCGTCGCCGCGCTCGACCGGGTCGCCCAGCACCTGGACTTCAGAAGACATGGGGAAACACCTCGAGGGTTCGGATCTTTGGATAACGGCCCTACGGTTTTCTACCAGCCGGACTATAGTTTCTGCATAGCGGAAGCTCAACGCCGACGTAAGGAGGGCCACCGTGCCGGCGGAGAAGAACGGTCGCGACGGCGGCGTCCAGTCCCTGCAGCGTGCCTTCGAGCTGCTGGAACACCTCGCGGACACCGGCGGCGAGGCCAGCCTGTCCGAGCTGGCGACGCTGTCCGGGCTGCCGATGCCGACGATCCACCGGCTGATCCGCACCCTGGTCGACCTGGGGTACGTCCGCCAGAACACGAACCGCCGCTACGCGCTGGGCGCGCGGCTGATCCGGCTCGGCGAGAACGCGAGCATGCAGTTCGGCGCGTGGGCGCGTCCGCTGCTGGCGGAACTGGTGGAGGAGGTCGGCGAGACGGCGAACCTGGCGGTCTTGGAGCGTGACGAAGTCGTGTACGTGGCCCAGGTGCCGTCGAAGCATTCGATGCGGATGTTCACCGAGGTCGGACGGCGGCTGCTGCCGCACGGGACGGGCGTGGGCAAGGCGATGCTGGCGCACCTGCCCGCTTCCGATGTGCGTTCGCTGCTGGAGCGGACCGGGATGCCCGCGTACACGGAGCACACGTTCACCGAGCCGGACGCGCTGGCGGTGGAGCTGTCGCGGATCGCCTCGCAGGGTTATGCGCTGGACGAGGCGGAGCAGGAGCTCGGGGTCAGGTGCGTCGCGGTGGCGGTGCCGGGGGCGCCGGTCCCGGCGGCGGTGTCGGTGTCGGGACCGTCCGGGCGGCTGACCGCCGAGGCGGTGGCGCACATCGCCCCGGCGGTGCAGCGGGTCGCGGACGCCCTGGGAGCGAGCCTGTCCCAGGCGGTCACGGTCTGACGCTGAGTGCCCGCCCGACCACCCATGCCGATATCGTGATCGGCATGCCTGATCTGTTTCGCACTGCTCGAGCCCGAGAGATCCGGCAGCTTCTGGCCGAGCAGACAGCGTTACTCGACGATCTGCTCAGGACTCAACGCGAACACGATCGGCGGCTGGGAAGCACCCACGCCAAGCTCGGCGGCCTGAGGCGGACGATGGACGATGGTTTCGCTGGGTTGAACAGCCGACTCGAGCACATGGCGGGGCTCGCCCAAAAGCTCGCCGACAAGAGCTGACCGCTCAGCTCAGCTCGCCCGCCAGCAGGTCCATCAGCAACCCGTCGTGCCAGGTGCCGTCCGGGGCGCGTTCGTAATCTCGCAACACTCCGACCGGGCGGAAGCCCACCTTCGTGTACACCCTGATCGCCGTCTCGTTCGACGCGGCCGGGTCAATCGTCAGCCGGTGGTGGCCCTGGGCGAACAGGTGCGCGGCCAGGGCGCGGATGGCGTCCGTGCCGACGCCGCGGCCGTGGAAGCCCGGGTGCACCGAGATGTCGATGCCCGCGTGGCGGTACTGCGGATCCAGCTCCTCACAGCTCTGGATCAGGCCGACGACTTCACCGTCGAGTTCGATGACGTAGACGGTGTAGCCCTCTTCGACCTCATACAGGCCTTCGGTCTCGCGATCGGGGTCGCCCCACCAACGGGCGACCTCCGGAGTGGCCAGGATTTCGCGCACCCGGGGGCGATCCGCTGGGCCGATCGGGCGCAGCCGCACCCGATTGCCGTGAATGGCGGTCATGATGGGTCCTCTCTCGTAGCGAATGACGGCTTCGGGGCGTCTGTCACGAGGAGGGGCACGAGCGGAAGTGCGTCAACCGGGCATCCCCGGATTCTGCGCCGGCGCACGACCGCCCGTCATCCGAATATCGCCGGAGGGCCGCATGGACCCGTACACCGGCGGCGCACTGAACTGGCTCGCTCAGGGCGCCGCTTCGAACCTGCTGGACCGGCTCGTGGACCGCGCGCTCGACGGCTCGCCGCAACCGCCCACGTGGCCGCGTCCGGCGAAGTCCGCGCCGGGAACGGTCGAAATCTCGGTTCGCCACCACACCGCCGCGAAGGTGCGGACGCCGGTGATCCTGACGCTGCAGGAAGACGGCAGCCGGACGGGCACGGCGTTCTCGGTGGTGCTGGGCCACACGGCCCGCATCGCCGTCCCGAGCGGCCGCTACTTCGGCGCGGCGATGGTGGTGGATCCGGCCCGGCGCACGCTCCAGGGGATCGGCTGGTCCCGGCTCACGGTGACGGCCCACGGGACGTCCCCGTGCCTCATCCCGGCCGGACGGCCGTCGGCGCCGGTGATGCTGCAGCTGGGCCTGCGCCGGCCCGACGGGACGCCGCTGTTCCGGATCTGATGTCGCGCGTCGCAAGTTGTTTGACGTCCGGGAAGAGCGGGGACCGGGCCGCTGTCACTGAACTTCGGACGCGCGAGGCTAGCCGAGCAGGGCGTCCACGAACGCGCCGGGCTCGAACGGCGCCAGGTCGTCCGGGCCCTCGCCGAGGCCGACCAGCTTCACCGGGACGCCCAGCTCCTTCTGGACCTGGAACACGATGCCGCCCTTGGCGGTGCCGTCCAGCTTCGTCAGGACGATGCCCGTCACGTCGATGACCTCGGCGAACACCCGCGCCTGCATGAGCCCGTTCTGGCCCGTGGTCGCGTCGAGGACCAGCAGCACCTCGTCGACCTTCGCCTGCTTCTCCACGACGCGCTTGACCTTGCCCAGCTCGTCCATCAGGCCGGTCTTCGTGTGCAGGCGGCCCGCCGTGTCGACCAGGACCGCGTCGACCCCCGTGTCCACGCCGCGCTTGACCGCGTCGAACGCCACCGCCGCCGGGTCCGCGCCCTCCTTGCCGCGGACGACCTCCGCGCCCACGCGCTCGGCCCACGTCTGCAGCTGGTCGGCCGCCGCCGCGCGGAACGTGTCCGCCGCGCCCAGCAGCACCGTTCCGCCCTGCGCCACCAGGACGCGGGCGAGCTTGCCCGTGGTCGTCGTCTTGCCCGTGCCGTTGACCCCCGCGACCAGCACCACAGCGGGCTGCTTCTTGCCGTCGACGGTGTGCGGCAGCGCCCGGACCGCGCGGTGGCCGTCGGTGGACAGCTGCGCCGTCAGCACCTCGTGCAGCACTTCGCGCGCCTCGGCCGACGACCGCACCGCACGCCGGGAGAGCTCGTCGCGCAGGCGCTCGACGATCTGGTTCGTGGTGGCCGCGCCGAGGTCGGCCATCAGCAGCGTGTCCTCGACGTCCTGCCAGGAGTCTTCGTCGAGGTCGCCGGCGCCGAGCAGGCCCAGCAGGCTCGTGCCGAACATCGAGCGCGACTTCGTCAGGCGGCCGCGCAGCCGCTCCATGCGGCCCGCCGCCGGCTCGATCTGCTCGGCGACCGGGGCCGGTTCGACGACCTCGGCGTCCGGCAGCTTGACGTCGCGGACCGTGCGCTGCGCCGAGTCGCGCGGCACCGCCGCGTCGTCGCCCACCGCGGGCTGGCCGTCGACCTCCGGCCGGTCCTCGACCGGGTGCTCGTCAGCGGGGGCTTCCACGGGGGCCGCCGTGCCGCCGGGCGCGAGGGCGATGCCCCCGCTCGCCGCGTACGAACCGCCCTTCGGTTTCTCCTCGACCTCGCGCTGGGCGTCCAGGCTGATCCGCCGCCTGCGCGCGATCAGCAGGCCGGTCACCAGCAGGGCGACCAGGACGACGACGGCGACGACTACGAACAGGAACCAGGTGCTCGACACGGACCCATCCTTTCATCCGCGCTCCCCGCGCGCCGGACCCCGCCCCGCACAGGCAATTCATCACGACCTGGGTCCCGATTGGGGCAAGACTTCACCAAGTGGGTTGCGTCACAGGGGAGGCTCCACTAAACCCCTCCGGATGGGGATGCGAGCCAGCCACGGCTTCCGGGTGATCGGCCTGATTTCGGGCACGTCGCTCGACGGGATCGACGTGGCCGCCGCCGACCTGCACGCCGAAGACGGCACGGTCGTGCTGACGCCGCTGGGCGAGCTCGACGTCCCCTACCCCGAGCCGCTGCGCGAGGGCCTGCTCGCGGCGTTGCCGCCGAACCCGTGCACCGCCGGCGAGCTGACGCGGCTGGACACCGGCGTCGGCCAGGCGTTCGCCGACGCGGCCCGGCGTGGGGCCGCGGAACTCGCCGATGGCCGCGCGGACCTGGTCGCGTCGCTGGGCCAGACGGTGTTCCACTGGGTCGAAGACGGGCACGTCCGCGGCACCCTCCAGCTCGGCCAGCCCGCCTGGATCGCCGAAGCGACCGGGCTGCCGGTGTGCGCCGACCTGCGCGCCCGCGACGTCGCCGCGGGCGGGCACGGCGCGCCCCTGGCGAGCACGCTCGACCAGCTCTGGCTGCGCGGCCTCGCCGAGGACACCGGCCGGCCGGTCGCCGCGCTGAACCTCGGCGGCATCGCGAACATCACCGTCGTCGCCGACGGCGAACCGGTGATCGCCTACGACACCGGCCCCGCCAACGCCCTGCTCGACCTCGCGGCCCACCGCGTCGCCGGGCAGCGCAGCGACGTCGACGGCCGGCTCGCCCTCGGCGGGTCGGTGCGCGCCGACCTGCTCCTCCGGCTGCTCGCCGACCCGTACTTCGCCGCCGCGCCACCGAAGTCCACCGGCAAGGAGCACTTCAACGCCGGCTACCTCGACGCGGCCGCGGCCGGCCTGGACCCGGTCGCCCCCGGCGACCTGCTCGCGACGCTGACCGAGCTGACCGCCGTCACCGTGGCCGACCAGTGCCACCGCCACGGCGTCACGACCGTGATCGCCTCCGGCGGCGGCGTCGCGAACCCGGCGCTGATGGCGGCGCTGGCCCACACCCTGCGTTCGGCGGTGCTCAAGACCAGCGACGACCTCGGCCTGCCCGGCGCCGGCAAGGAGGCGTACCTCACCGCGTTGCTGGGCTGGCTCACCTGGTGCGGCGTGCCCGGTACGGTGCCGTCGGCGACCGGTGCCCGCGGCCCGCGCGTGCTCGGCGCGCTTGTTCCGGGCGCCGGGCCCTTGATCCTTCCCGCCCCGCTGGGGGGCGCCGTGACGCGGTTGCGAGTCGCGGAGAAGGCCGGATGACGGTAGGAGATATCCATGCGCGGTGTTGACCTCGCCATCATCGTGATCTACCTGGCGGCGATGCCGCTGATCGGCGTGCTCGTCGGCCGGAAGCAACGGTCGGCGGCCGACTACTTCGTCGGCGAACGCAGTCTGCCGTGGGGTGCGGTGATGCTGTCCGTGGTGGCCACGGAGACCTCGACACTCACCGTGATCAGCACGCCCGGGCTGGTCTTCGGCAACGCCTTCCTGTTCCTGCAGCTGGCCTTCGGCTACATCATCGGCCGGACGATCGCCGCGTTCGTGCTGCTGCCGCGGTACTTCCGGGGCAACCTCGTCAGCGCGTACGCGTTCCTCGGGAAGCGGTTCGGCTCCGGGCTGCAGGGCACCGCGTCGGTGACGTTCGTGGTCACCCGGCTGCTCGCCGAAGGCGTGCGCCTGTTCGCCGGCGCGATCCCGATCAAGGTGATCCTGGCGCACTACAACATCCACCTGGACTACTGGGTGATCGTCGTCATCCTCACCGCCCTGACGCTGGTGTACGCCTACATCGGCGGGATCAAGGCCGTCGTCTGGGTCGACGTCATCCAGCTGTCGCTGTACCTGGGCGGCGCCGCGGTGGCCGCGATCGTGCTGCTGAACAAGCTGCCGGCCGACTGGGTCTCGCAGGCGTCCGCGGACGGCAAGTTCGTGCTCGTCGACTTCACGAAGAACCTGCTGACCAGCCCGTACGCCTTCGTGACGGCGGTGCTCGGCGGCGCGGCGCTGTCGATGGCGTCGCACGGCGCCGACCAGCTGATCGCGCAGCGGCTGCTGGCCACGCGCAGCCTGCGCGACGGCCAGAAGGCGCTCATCGGCAGCGGCATCATCGTCACGATCCAGTTCGCGCTGTTCCTGCTGGTCGGCGCGATGCTGTGGGTGTTCAACGGCCGGAAGTCGGTGGCGCAGCTGGGGCTGCAGAGCCCGGACGACGTGTTCTCGCGGTTCATCATCGACGACCTGCCCGTCGGCGTCTCGGGCCTGCTCATCGCCGGGGTGCTCGCGTCGACCATGGGTGCGCTGGCGTCGGCGCTCAACGCGCTGTCGACGTCCACCGTGTCCGACCTCTACCAGCGGTTCACCAAGCGCTCGCCGGAAGATTCGAAGCTGCTGCAGCACGGTCGCATGTGGACACTGATCTGGGCCGTCGTGTTCGCCGTGTTCGCTTCGCTGTTCTCCACCACGAAGAACTCGGTGATCGAGCTCGGCCTGGCCATCACCGGGTACACCTACGGCGCGCTCCTGGGCTCGTTCCTGCTCGGCCTGCTGATCAAGAAGGCGCGGCAGGTGGACGCGATCATCGCGTTCGTCGTCACGGTCGTGGTGATGGCGTTCGTCATCCTCGGGGTGAAGTTCAACGCGAAGACCGGCGGCCTGATCGGCGTCGACTTCGGCAAGGCGGCCGGGGACAAGGTGGCGCTCGCCTACCCGTGGTACACGCTGATGGGCGTGGTCATCACGCTGGTCGTGGGCGGGCTGCTGGCGCTGCGGCACCGGACGCCGGACCCGAAGGCGGCCGAAGCCGAAGCCGCCGAGGAGACCGCGGAGGTCCGGGCCGCCTGATTCTTCTGAACCGTTTCCGGCGGGCGCCCGTGTCGCATTGCGGGAGCCCGCCGAGAAGCGGCGGGAGGATTTCGAAGGTGGATTCCATGAAGCGGATGACGGTGGCGCTCGCGATCGGCGCCCTCCTGGTCGGCGGCGCGGCGACGGCTTCGGCCACCCCGGCGCACTCGACGGTGCCGGACGCGATCAAGGTCCCGGCGGGCAACCGCGCCTTGGCGAGCTACCCGGCCGAAGGCGTGCAGATCTACGGCTGCACGAACGGCGCGTGGGCCCTGATCCAGCCCGCGGCGGTGCTGTCGCGCCACGGGAAGCCGGTGGCGCTGCACAGCAAGGGCCCGGTGTGGACGTCCATAGTGGACGGCAGCACGGTCGGTGCGGCAGCCGCGGCCAACGCCCCGCGGGACGGCGCGATCCCGGAGCTGCTGCTCAAGGCGAACCTGAACACCGGCGACGGCATCTTCGGCAAGGTGACCTACATCCAGCGCCTCAACACCCGCGGCGGCGTGGCCCCGGCGGGGACGTGCACGGCGGGCGCGCAGACGGCGGTCCGGTATTCGGCGGACTACGCGTTCTGGGTCGCCGGATAAGCGGATGTGGTGCCCCTCCCGCTCCCGTAGCCTGGGACCGGGAGGGGATCACATGGGGTTCTTCATCGGGCTCGGCGCCATCCTCGCGGTGGTGCTCGTCATCGCGCTCATCATGGACCGGTCCGACCGCAAGCGCGGGGTCAAGCACGGCATGCTCCGGCCCCGCGGGCGACGGCCGCAAATGGGCGACGCCGCTCAGGTCGGCAACGACTTGCGCCACTACGAGCCGCGCGTCCGCGGCGAAGATCGCCGCGTCCCGCGCGAAGACGAGATGTGACCGCCTCAGCCGACCGCGACCGGTTCGTCGTCGGCCGTGCGCAGGCGCTGCGAGATCACCTTGGTGATGCCGTCACCCTGCATGCTCACGCCGTAGAGCGCGTCGGCGATCTCCATCGTCGGCTTCTGGTGGGTGATGATGATCAGCTGCGACGAGTCGCGCAGCTGCTCCAGCAGCCCGATCAGCCGGCGCATGTTGGTGTCGTCGAGCGCCGCCTCGACCTCGTCCATGACGTAGAAGGGTGACGGCCGGGCGCGGAAGATCGCGACCAGCATCCCCACCGCGACCAGCGACTTCTCGCCACCCGACAGCAGCGAAAGCCGCTTGACCTTCTTGCCCGGCGGGCGGGCTTCGACGTCGACACCGGTGCTGAGCAGGTCGTCCGGCTCGGTCAGGACCATCCGGCCCTCGCCGCCCGGGAACAGCACGCTGAACACCGTTTCGAACTCGCGGGCCACATCGGCGTAGGCGCCGGCGAAGACCTCGAGGATCTTCTCGTCGACCTGCTTGATGACGGCTTCGAGGTCCTTGCGGGTGTCCTTGAGGTCTTCCAGCTGCGTGGAGAGGAACTTGTACCGCTCCTCCAGCGCCGCGAACTCCTCCAGGGCCAGGGGGTTCACCTTGCCCAGCAACGACAGGTCCTTCTCGGCGCGCTTGGCGCGGCGGGCCTGCGTGTCGCGGTCGTAGGGCATCGGCGGCGGCGGGGTGACGTCCTCGCCGCGGTCCTTGGCCGCCTCGTACTCGGCCATCTCGCCCGCGCTCGGCGGCACCGGGACGTCCGGGCCGTACTCGCGGACGAGGTCCTCCAGCCCCATGCCGAAGTCCTCGGCGATCTTGGCTTCCAGGGTCTCCAGCCGCAGCCGCTGCTCGGCGCGCAGCACCTCGTCGCGGTGCACGGCGTCGGTCAGCTTCTCCAGCTCGCCCGTGAGCTCGCGGACCTTGGCGCGGACGCCGGTCAGGGCCTGCTCGCGGCTCTGACGGCGGGCCTGGACCTGGTCGCGTTCGGTGGCGGCGCGCTGGACCGAGTGCTCGATGCGTTCCAGCGCGAGCTCGCCGGCGTTGACGACGGCGTTGGCGATCCCGGCGCCGCGCTTGCGGGCCGCGGCGGCGCGCTCGGCGCGTTCGCGGGCCTGCTGCTCGGCGTGCGCGGCCCGGCGGAGGCCTTCGGCCTTGCCCGCGATGCTGCGGGCGCGCTCCTCGGAGGTGCGCTGCGCGAGCCGCGCTTCCATCTCCTCCTGCCGCACGACGGCCAGCTCTTCGACGGCCTGGTCGCGTTCGGCGGTGTCCGGGTCGTCTTCGACGGGCTGCTCGGCGACGGCGGCGAGCCGCTCTTCCAGCTCGGCGAGCTGGGCCAGCGCCTGGACGCGGCTCTGCTCGACCTTCGCGCGCTGCCCGGACAGCCGCTCGACCTCGGCTTGGGCCTGGCGGGCGGCCTGCTGCATCCGGTTGAGCCGCTCCGACGAGCGCGCCTTGCGGACCTTCGCCTCGCCGAGCGCGTCCTTGGCCTGCGAGACCTCTTCGCGACGCGCCTGCTGCTCGGCGCGGGCGCCTTCCAGCTCGGCCGCGTACCGCTCCAGCGAGCGCTCGGCCAGGCGGAGCCGCTCCCCCGCCTCGTCGACGGCGGCCTGGACCTCGATCACGCTCTCGCGCTTGCCGGAGCCGCCGATCGCCCAACGGGCACCGAAGACGTCGCCCTCGGCGGTGACCGCCCGGACGTCCGGGTGCACCGCCACCAGGTGACGCGCCGCGTCGAGGTCGCGGACCAGGGCCAGCTTGTCGAGGGCCTGCTCGACGGCGGGCCGCAGCTGCGGCGGCGCGGTGACGACTTCGCGGGCCCAGCGCGCGCCTTCCGGCAGCGACGGCCACGCGTACGTGTCCACAGTGGATTCGGGGCCGCCGAGCAGGATGCCCGCGCGGCCGGAGTCCGTTTCCTTCAAGTACTTCAGCGCCCGCAGGGCGTCTTCGCCGCCGGTCACGGCGACGGCGTCGGCCACCGGGCCGAGGGCCGCGGCCAGCGCGACTTCGTGGCCGGGCTCGACGGTGAGCAGCGCGGCGACCGAGCCGAGCAGGCCCGGCAGTTCGTAGGACGCGCCGAGCAGCGCACCGGCGCCGTCCTTGCGCCGCAAGCCCATCGACAGCGCCTCGACGCGCGCCTTCTCCGACGCGATCTCGCGCTCGGCCGCGCGCTCGGCCTTGACCAGTTCTTCGACCCGCGCCTTGGCGGCGTTGTTGGCCTCGACCGCGCGGTCGTGGCGGTCCATCAGGCCGGCGTCGTCGGACTCCTCGACGCCACCCTCGGCCTTCGCCATCTCGAGTTCCTCGACGGCGATCTCGGCGCGCTCGGCGGCCTCTTCGAGGGAGACACTGAGGCGGTCGATCTCGTCGGAGGTGGCGCCGTTCTTGCTGCGCAGCGCCTCGACCTGGCCGGTCAGCTTGGCCATGCCCTCGCGGCGGTCGGCGATCGCGCGGACGGCGGCCCAGTGCGCGCGCTCGGCGGCCTGGACGCGCTGTTCGAGGTCTTCGCGGCGCAGAATCGTCTGAGCGAGCAGCTCGCGGGCCTCCATGACGGCCTCGTTGAGCTCTTCTTCCTGCTCGGCGACGCGCTCGGCCTCTTCGAGGAGCTCTTCGGGGTCGCGGCCGCCGGTCGACGTCGAGACGTCGGCCGACAGGTGCCGCTGGCGCTCGATCGCGAGCCGGACGGTGCCGCGCAGGCGCTCGGCCAGCGCGGACAGCTTGTACCAGGTCTCCTGGGCGGTCTGCAGCAGCGGCGCGTCCTCGGCGAGCGAGGCTTCCAGCTCGGCTTCTTCGGCCGAGACGATCTCGAGGGTCTGTTCGACTTCGGCGCGGCGCGCGCGGGCCGTCTTCTCGTCGGCCTCTTCGCGGGCGAGGGCGTCGCGCTGGGTGACCAGGTCGTCGGCGAGCAGGCGCAGGCGGGAGTCGCGCAGCTCGGACTGCACCGACTGGGCCTTGCGGGCGATCTCCGCCTGCTTGCCCAGCGGCTTGAGCTGGCGGCGCAGCTCGGTCGTCAGGTCGCCGAGGCGGTCGAGGTTGCCCTGCATGTTGGCGAGCTTGCGCAGGGTCTGTTCCTTGCGCTTGCGGTGCTTGAGGACGCCGGCGGCCTCTTCGATGAAGGCGCGGCGCTCTTCGGGCTTGGACTCGAGGATCGCCGAGAGCTGGCCCTGGCCGACGATGACGTGCATCTCGCGGCCGATGCCGGAGTCCGACAGCAGTTCCTGGACGTCCATCAGGCGGCAGCGGTCGCCGTTGATCTCGTACTCGCTGGCGCCGTCGCGGAACATCCGGCGGGTGATCGACACCTCGGAGTACTCGATGGGGAGCGCGCCGTCGGCGTTGTCGATGGTGAGGGTGACCTCGGCGCGGCCGAGCGGGGCGCGGCCCGCGGTGCCGGCGAAGATGACGTCCTCCATCTTGCCGCCGCGCAGGTCCTTGGCGCCCTGGGTGCCCATGACCCAGCGCAGCGCGTCCAGCACGTTGGACTTGCCCGAGCCGTTCGGCCCGACCACGCAGGTGATGCCCGGTTCGAAGCGCAGCGTGGTGGCCGAGGCGAAGGACTTGAAGCCCTTGAGCGTCAGGCTTTTCAGGTGCACTGGGTGCTGACCCCTCTGGCTGCCGGTACTGGCGATTCAATCGTCCCAGGCTACCTGGGGCCGTCCGGGGGCCGCCGGACGCGCCCCCTCCTCGGCGCGCCTAGCACATCCGCGCCGGCCTCAGCAACACCACGAGCCCCACCGCCCCCGGACGGACCAAACCCGCGCTACCGCTCGGCGAAGCCGCTGAGCCCCCCTTTCGGGTCGGACCAGCGCTCGGCGACGTGCTCCACACTTCCGGGTGATTCTCCCGACCGTAACGCCGCTAACAGCCGCTGACAGTGGTCTCGACTACCTTCCGCTATCACCTCGACACGCCCGTCGGCCAGATTGCTCGCGCTCCCGACCAGGCCGAGCTCCAGCGCACGGCTGCGCGTCCACCAGCGGAAACCGACACCCTGGACCCGCCCCCGCACCCACGCCGTCAGCCGGGTGTGGGTTTCTTCCTCACTCACGCCATTCCTCCCTTCCGGGTCAACCGACCGCGCACAGTAACGGATCAAGGCCACTACCTGGGCGAATACCCGCACGCCGGTGATAATCTCCCGCCGAGGTCACTCCCCCGCCGTGGGCGCACTGCTCCATCAGCACCAGCGCTCCCGTTCACGACCTCGCCGTGTCATCGCTGTGCCGCCTCAAAGCTGTGCCGCCTCCCCTTCCCCAAGGAGCCCCGTATGCCCCGCCCCGCCGGGTCGGATTCGAGCTCTCGGATCACCAGGATCGACACCGCGCCGCCCAAGAGCAGCAAACCGAACCGCACCGGGTACGTCGTGCTCGGCGTGGCCGGGCTGGTCGTCGCGACCGCGTTCGCCGCCGTGGCCGAGCTCGCCGGGCCGATCCCCGCCACCACCGCGGGCGGCACGGGCGGCCCCGGCGGCCAGGGCACCGTCCCGGCCGGCGTGCGGACCCTGCCGGCCACGCCGTCGCCGAGCGACCCGGCGACCTCGTCCAGCGGAGCCCCGACCACGTCGAACCCGACGTCGCCGAGCGCGCCGACGACGGTCGTGTCCGTGAGCCCGGACGGCAAGACGACCACCACGGTCGTCACCCAGCCGTCGCCGCCCCCGCCGCCGCGCATCGACACCGGCGGCAACCCGCCCCCGGTCTCGTCGCCGCCGTACACGCCGCCGACGTCGGCTCCGCCGAGTTCGGAGAAGCCCACGACCACGCCGCCGACGACCCCGGTCACGCCGCCCCCGACGACGACGTCGTCGACCGGTGGCGGCTCGAGCTCGGCCGGCGCCCCCTCGTCGAGCACGACCGGCCCCCGCACCGCAGCCTAGGCCCAAGTGCCCCAACGCTGGGGCACTTGGCTCTAGGCCAGGACGGCGGCGACCATCGCGTCGCGCAGGAACTTCCCGTAGCGCTCCGGGGACCACCCGCGCTCGAGGCAGAGCAGCTCGTACTGCTCCGGGCCGTGGTAGGTCCACAGGATGTCGCGGACGTCGTCGGCGCTCAGGCCCGGCTTGACCTGCCCGGTGTCCAGCAGCTCGGCCGAGAAGTACGTCATGGCCATCAGCATCTCCTGCCGCATCTGCGCCCACACCTCGGCGGCCGCGGGGTCGGCGGCGGCCGCGTCGCGGGCCAGCAGCTGCACCGGGGACACCTCGGGGACGATGCTCACCAGGTGGTCGAGGTACAACTCGATCTTCCGCACGGCGGCCGGCTCGGCCCGGATCCCGGCGATGAAGTCACGGCCGGCGATCGGCACGTCCTCGTCGTCGCCGGCGACCGTGACGTCGAAGACGGCCTTGAGCAGCGTCGCCTTGTTGGCGAACGCCTTGTAGACGGTCTGCACGGCGACACCGGCGGCCTTCGCCACCTCGGGCATCGAGGTCCCCGCGTACCCCTTCTCCCGGAAGAGCGCCGACGCCGCCGCCAGGATCCGGCGGCGGTTCTCGCGCGCCTGCTCCTGACGCCGCGACGTGTCGTAACGACGCTTGACAGGCCCGTCCATTTGGGTAGAGACTCCTCTATCTAATAGATGAACATCTATCATGACACCCTGAGGGGGCGCTGACCATGATGGAACAAGCCACCACCGACGCCGTGACCGCCGCGCGGGAGCTCGCGCCCGAGCTGAGCGCGCGGGCCGTCGAAGCCGAGCAGCTCCGGACCCTGCCTCGCGATCTCGTCGAGCGGGCCCGCGAAGCCGGGCTCTTCCGCCTGGCGACGCCGCGCGGCCTCGGCGGGCAGGAGCTGCCACCCTCCACGATCGTCGAGACGGTCGAGGAGCTGTCGCGCGCGGACGGCTCGGCGGGCTGGACGATCACCATCGGCAACGGCTCGGCGTTCCTCGCCTGGCTGGACCCGGCTGTCGCGGCGGACCTCGTGGCCGCCACCCCCGACCCGATCGGCGGCGGTGTGTTCGCGCCGATGGGCCGCCTCACCCCGGACGGCGCCGGCAAGTTCGCGCTCGCCGGCCGGTGGGGCTTCTGCAGCGGCAGCCCGCACACGGACCTGTTCTTCAACGGCGGCTTCGCCGGCGGCGACCCGCGGGACTGGCGGCTCGCCGCGGTGCCCGCCGCCGAGGTGCGGGTGGTCGAGAACTGGGACGTCAGCGGCCTGCGCGGCACCGGCAGCCACGACGTCGAGATCGACACGGTCGTGGCCGGGGAGCACACGATTTCGCCGTTCACGAACCCGGCGCGCCACGACGGGCCGCTGTGGCGGTTCCCGTTCTTCACGCTGATCGGCACGATGTTCGCGGGCGTGCCGCTCGGCATCGCCCGGCGCGCGCTGGACGAGTTCACCGCGTTCGCGCCCGCCAAGTTCCGCCCGCCGGGCCCGGGCCCGATCGCCGAGGACGGCGACGTCCAGCTCGTCCTGACCCGCGCGGAAGGGCGGCTGCGCTCGGCACGCGCGTTCGTCTTCGAGGCACTCGGCGAACTGTGGGACACCGCGTGCGCGGGTGACGTCCCGGACGTCCGGCAGCGCGGCCAGTTCCTGCTGGCGACCCAGCAGGCGATGCGGGCTTCGCTGAGCGCGGTGAACCTCGCGTTCGGCTACGCGGGCGCGGGCGCGCTGCACGCGGACCAGCCGATGCAGCGCTGCTTCCGGGACCTCCACGCGGCGGCGCAGCACATCTACTTCTCGGCCGCGGCGTCCAAGCGGTACGCGAAGCTGCGGTTCGGGATCGAGCAGCCGACCTTCTGGTTCTAGCGCCGCCTGGATCCGGACGGCTTGGATTCAGACACGGCGCCGCAGCCGGTGGGCGACCAGCGCCCACAGGTAGACCGTCAGCAGGGCACCGGCGCCGGCCGCCGCGACGCGCAACCACGTCGCCCAGCCGGCGCCGCCCTCGAAGGCGGTGAAGAGCCAGCCGAGCGCGCCGAAGGTCGCGCCCACCGCCAGCGTCAGCACGATCACCGGCGGGATGCGCTCACCGCCGAGCAGCCACGTTTTCGACCCGTCCATCTCCGGGAAGAACCCCGCCCGGGCACCGGCTAAACCTCGAAGCGGTAGCCCATCCCCGGTTCGGTCAGCAGGTGCCGGGGCCGGGAGGGCTCCTGTTCGAGCTTGCGCCGCAGCTGGGCCAGGTACACCCGCAGGTAGTGCGACTCCGTCTCGTACGACGGGCCCCACACCTCGTGCAGGAGCTGCTTCTGCGCCACCAGCCGGCCGCGGTTGCGGACCAGCAGCTCCAGCACGCCCCACTCGGTCTTCGTCAGGTGGACCTCCACGCCGTCGTGGCGGCGGACCTTCTTCGCCGCCAGGTCCACGCTGAACGACGCCGTGTCCACGACCGCGTCCGCGCCGTCCGCGCCCGCCACCGCCGAGCGGCGGACCGCCGCGCGCAGCCGGGCCAGCAGCTCGTCCATGCCGAACGGCTTCGTCACGTAGTCGTCGGCGCCCGCGTCGAGGGCCTCGACCTTGTCCGCCGAGTCGCCACGTGCCGAAAGGACGATGATCGGGACCGTCGTCCAGCCGCGCAGGCCCGCGATCACCTCGGTGCCGTCGAGATCGGGCAGGCCGAGGTCCAGCACCACCACGTCGGGCTTGGTCTCCGCGACCGCTTTCAAAGCCGCCGTCCCGTCGTGCGCGGTGATCACCTTGTAGCCGCGGGCGGTCAGGTTGATCCGCAGTGCCCGCACGATCTGCGGCTCGTCGTCCACCACCAGCACGGTGGCACCCGGGTCGCTCATCGCACCCCCTCCTCTTCGAGCTCGACACTGAACGCGGGCAGGGAAACCACGACCGTGAGCCCGCCGCCCGGGGTGTCCTCGGCGCGGATCGTGCCGCCCATCGCCTCGGTGAACCCCTTCGCCACCGACAGCCCGAGCCCGACGCCCGGCGTCGTGTCCCGGTCGCCGCCGAGCCGCTGGAACGGCGCGAACGCCGAATCCGCGGCGCCCTTGCGCAGGCCCTTGCCGTGGTCGACGATCCGCAGCTCGACCTGGCCGGAGTGCGCGCTGGCCCGGGCCGACACCGGTGCGCCACCGCTTTCGCCGGCACCGTGGCGCAGCGCGTTGTCCAGCACGTTCGCCACCACCCGTTCCAGCAGGCCGGGGTCGGCCAGCACCGAGGGGAGCTGGTCGTCGACCGCGACCACGACGTCGTCCGAGCCGTCCACAGTGGACAGCGCGTGCGCGACGACCTCGTCGTAGCCGACCGGCCGCAGGTGCGGGCGGACCGCCCCGGTGGCCAGCCGCGACGAGTCCAGGAGGTTGTCGATCAACCCCGCCAGCCGGTCGGCCGACAGCTCGATGGCCTCCATGAGCTCCGCGGTGTCCTCTTCGGACAACTCCAGGTCCGCGGCGCGCAGGCTGCCGATCGAGGCCTTGATCGACGTCAGCGGCGTCCGGAGGTCGTGCCCGACCGCCGAGAGCAACGTCGTGCGCAGCTCGGTCGCCTCGGCCTTGCGTTCGGCGCGTGCCGCCGCGGCCGCCATCCGCTGCTGGCGCAGGGCCAGCAGCGCCTGGCCGGCCACGGCTTCCAGCACCCGCCGGTCGGTCGCGGGCAGCGCCCGGCCGCGCAGGGTCAGGTGGACGTCGGCGGTGACGGCGATGTCGACGTCGGCCTCGTCCGGGTCGGCGCACGGGTCCTCCCCCGAGGTCGCCACGCACTGCCACACACCGTCCTGCTTCTCCAGCAGCGTCACCGACGTCAGGGCGAAGTTCTCGCGGACCTTCGCCAGCAGCCGCTCGATCGGGTTCGCGTGGGTGAGCACGGTCCGGGCGTAGGAGGCCAGCAGCGCGGCTTCGGTCCGCGCCCGCGCGGCCTGGGCGGCCCGGCGCGCGGCCTGGTCGACGACCAGCGCCACCAGCACCGCGACCACGACCATCGCGATCAGCGTCACGAGGTTCTGCGGGGTGTGCACGTTGAGCGTGTACAGCGGCGGTGTGAAGAAGAAGTTGAGCAGGCCGGCGCCCAGCACCGCCGCGACCAGCGCCGGGCCGAGGCCGCCGATCAGGGCGACGACGACCGTGACCAGGACGTAGGCGATGACGTCGGTGGCGAAGTCGAGCCCGGTCGGCAGGAAGACGCCGACGAGGGTGACCAGCACCGGCAGCACGACGCCCAGCACCCAGCCCGTCACCAGCCGCGAGAGCCCCAGCGGGCTCGCGGTCAGCCCGGTCCGCAGGCGCCCGCCGGCCTCGGAGTGGGTGACCATGTGCACGTCGATCGGCCCCGACCGCCGGACCACGGAAGCGCCGATGCCCTCGTCGAACAGCCGCGCCATCCGGGACCGCCGCGAGGTCCCGATGATCAGCTGGGTCGCGTTGACCCCACGGGCGAAGTCCAGGAGGGCGCCCGGGACGTCGTCGCCGACCACGGTGTGGAACGTCGCCCCCACCTCCTCGGCGAGCTTGCGGCAGCGGGCCATCGCGACCGGACTCGCTTTTTGGGGATACCGTCCGGCGAGGCCGTCGCCACTGAGAATGTGCACCACCTGCAGTTCGGCGCCGGCGCGGGTGGCGATCCGGCTGGCCCGGCGGATGAGCGTCTCGCTTTCGGGGCCGCCGGTGATCGAGGCGACGACGCGTTCGCGTGCCTCCCAGGTGTCGGTGATCCGCTGCTCGGCGCGGTAACGCTGGAGGGCGACGTCGACCTGGTCGGCCACCCAGAGCAGCGCCAGTTCCCGCAGGGCGGTGAGGTTGCCGGGCCGGAAGTAGTTGCCGAGGGCGGCATCGATCCGCTCGGCCGGGTAGACGTTGCCGTGCGCGAGCCGCCGCCGCAGCGCCTCGGGCGTGATGTCGACCAGCTCGAGCTGTTCGGCGCGCCGGACCACCTCGTCCGGGACGGTCTCCTGCTGGACGACGCCGGTGATCCGCTCGACGACGTCGTTGAGGCTCTGCAGGTGCTGCACGTTGACCGTGGACAGCACGTCGATGCCCGCGGCCAGCAGCTCTTCGACGTCCTGCCAGCGCTTGGCGTTGCGGGAGCCCGGCACGTTGGTGTGCGCCAGTTCGTCGATGACGGCGACCTCGGGCGCGCGGGCCAGGACGGCGTCGACGTCCATTTCGTCGAACGCGCGGCCGCGGTGCTCGGCGGGCCGCCGCGGCACGATCTCGAGGCCGTCCAGGAGCACCGCGGTCTTCTCGCGGCCGTGCGTCTCCACCAGCCCGACGACGACGTCGGTGCCGCGGTCGAGCCGGCGGCGCGCTTCGCCGAGCATGGCGAAGGTCTTGCCGACGCCCGGAGCCGCGCCGAGGTAGATCCTCAGCTCTCCCCGGCGCGGCTTCGCGGGCGCGTTCTCCGTGGTCACGCTGTCAGTGTGCCCCTCCGGCCGCGGCGCGCACGGCCAAGTTGAGCGGAAGCACAGTCACCCCGGGGACGCCGATGCCTGCGCCCGAAGTGTTCTGCGCGATCAGCTGCTTCACCCGGTCGAGGGGCAGCCCGGTGTTCCGCGCCACGCGCGCGGCCTGAAGATCGGCGTAGGCGACGCTGATCGCCGGGTCCAGTCCCGATCCCGACGCCGTCACCGCATCCGGCGGTACCTGATCGGGCGACACGCTTTCGCGCTCCGCGATCAGGGCACGCCGGTCCTGGATCGTCTTCACCAGGTCCTCGTTGTCGGGGCCCTTGTTGGACGCGCCGGAGGGCAGCTCGGGGCCCACGACCGAGGGCCGGGTGTGGAACCACGGGTCGCGCGCCGGGTCGGCGGGCACCGGGTCGACGCCGATCAGCGACGACCCGGCGGCTTGGCCGTTCTGCGTGACGACCGAGCCTTCGGCGTGCCCCGCCAGTCCCGGGACGTGGGCGATCGCCCACACCGCCAGGGGGTAGAGGATGCCGAGCAGGACGGTCAGCACGACGAGGACCCGCAGCCCGGCCCAGGTCTGCTTGACGAGAGTGTTCACGGTTTCACCCGATTCCGGGGATGAGGCGCACGAGCAGGTCGATCAGCCAGATCCCGAGGAAGGGGCTGACGATCCCGCCGAGGCCGTAGACGAGCAGGTTGCGGCGCAGCAGGGCCGAGGCCGACGACGGCTTGTACCGCACGCCGCGCAGGGCCAGCGGGATCAGCACGACGATGATCAGCGCGTTGAAGATGACCGCCGACAGGATCGCCGACTTCGGCGTGGCCAGGTGCATGATGTTCAGCCCGCCCAGCTGCGCGTAGATGCCGGTGAACATCGCGGGCAGGATCGCGAAGTACTTGGCCAGGTCGTTGGCGACGCTGAAGGTGGTCAGCGCGCCGCGGGTGATCAGCAGCTGCTTGCCGATCTCGACGATCTCGATCAGCTTGGTCGGGTCGCTGTCGAGGTCGACCATGTTCCCGGCCTCCTTGGCGGCCGAGGTGCCGGTGTTCATCGCGACGCCGACGTCGGCCTGCGCCAGGGCGGGGGCGTCGTTGGTGCCGTCGCCGGTCATCGCGACCAGCCGCCCGCCTTCCTGTTCCTGCTTGATGAGCGCCATCTTGTCTTCGGGCTTGGCCTCGGCGAGGTAGTCGTCGACGCCGGCGTCCGCGGCGATGGCCTTCGCGGTGAGCGGGTTGTCGCCGGTGATCATCACCGTCTTGATGCCCATCGAGCGGAGTTCGGCGAAGCGTTCCTTCATGCCCGGCTTGACCACGTCGGACAACCGGATCACGCCGCGCACCACCGTGTCTTCGGCGACCACCAGCGGCGTGCCACCTTGGGCGCTGATCGCGTCGACCACCCGCTCGGTCTCGTCGGGGAACTCGCCGCCGTTCTCGCGCACCCACGCGCGGACGGCGCTCGCCGCCCCCTTGCGGATCCGCCGGGTGCCGATGTCGATCCCGCTCATCCGCGTCTGCGCGGTGAAGGGGACGAATTCGCCGTGCTCGTCCCCTTCCGCGTGGCCCGACGTCAGCTCGACGACGCTGCGACCCTCGGGGGTCTCGTCGGCCAGGCTGGCCAAGCGGGCGGCGCGGGCGAGCTCGTCAGGAGTGGACGCGCCCACGGGGATCAGCTCGGTGGCGCGGCGGTTGCCGAAGGTGATCGTGCCGGTCTTGTCGAGCAGCAACGTCGAGACGTCTCCCGCGGCCTCCACCGCCCGGCCGCTGGTCGCCAGGACGTTGCGCTGCACCAGGCGGTCCATGCCCGCGATGCCGATCGCGGACAGCAGCGCGCCGATCGTCGTCGGGATGAGGCACACCAGCAGCGCGGTCAGCACGATCACGGACTGCTCTGACCCGGAGTAGCGGGCCATCGGCTGGAGCGCCACGACGGCGAGCAGGAAGATGATCGTGAGCGTCGAGAGCAGGATCGTCAGCGCGATTTCGTTCGGCGTCTTCTGCCGGGAGGCGCCTTCCACCAGCGCGATCATCCGGTCCACGAAGGACTCACCCGGCTTGGTGGTGATCCGCACGACGATCCGATCGCTCAGCACGGTCGTGCCGCCGGTGACGGCGCTGCGGTCGCCGCCGGACTCGCGGATGACCGGGGCCGACTCGCCGGTGATGGCCGATTCGTCGACGGTCGCGATGCCTTCGACGACGTCGCCGTCGCCCGGGATCACCTGGCCCGCCTCGACGACGACCAGGTCGCCGATCTTCAGCTCGGCCCCCGGGACCTGCTCTTCTCCGGTTTCGGTGAGCCGGCGGGCGACGGTCTCCTTCTTCGACCGCCGCAGGCTCTCGGCTTGGGCCTTGCCGCGCCCTTCCGCGACGGCTTCGGCGAGGTTCGCGAACAGGACCGTGAACCACAGCCAGACGGCGATCAGGATGGTGAACACGCTCGGGTCGGTGACCGCGAAGACCGTGGTGAGCGCGGAGCCCACCCACACCACGAACATCACCGGGTTGCCGAGCTGGTGCTTCGGGTTCAGCTTCCGGAACGCGTCCGGCAAGGACGTCCAAAGCCGGCGGGGGCTGAAGACGCCGGCGCCGACCCGGCTCGGGGGTTCGGCGGGAGCCACCCGGGGTCGTTCTTCGGTGACGGTCATGCGAGTGCCTCCGCGATGGGCCCGAGCGCGAGCGCCGGGATGAACGTGAGGGCCGCGACGAGCACCACCGTGCCGGTGAGCAGGGTGGCGAACAGCGGCCCGGTGGTCGGCAGGGTGCCCGCGGTCTCGGGCACCTTGCGCTGGGCGGCCAGCGAACCGGCCAGGCAGAGCACGGCGAGGATCGGCACGAACCGGCCGAACGCCATGGCGACGGCGAACGACGACTGGAACCAGTCGCTCGTCGCGGTCAGGCCGCCGAACGCGCTGCCGTTGTTGTTGCCGGTCGAGGCGTAGCCGTAGAGGACTTCGGACAGGCCGTGCGCGCCCGGGTTGCCCAGCGCGCCCGCCGTGCCCGGCAGCAGCAGCGCGATCCCGGAGCCGAGGAGCACCACGGTCGGCATCGCCAGCATCGCGATCGCCGCGCAGGTGACCTCACGCTTGCCGAGCTTCTTGCCCAGGTACTCCGGGGTGCGCCCGACCATCAGCCCGGCCAGGAACATCGCGATGATCGCCAGCACGAGGATGCCGTAGAGGCCGGTGCCGACGCCGCCGGGCGAGATCTCGCCGTAGAGCATGTTCAGCAGCGGTCCCCCGCCGCCGAGGCCGGACAGGCTGTCGTGGGCGCCGTTCACCGCGCCGGTCGACGTGCCGGTGGTGGTGTCGGCGAACAACGACGTCAGCCCGATGCCGAAGCGCTGCTCCTTGCCCTCCATGCTCGCGCCCGCGGCCCGCGCCACCGGGTTGTTCGCGTAGGCCTCGGAGAACCAGATCAGCGCCAGCGAAGCGGCCCACAGCAGGCCCATCACGCTCAGCAGGACGTACCCCTGGCGGCGGTTGCCGACCAGCGTGCCGAACGCGCGGGTCAGGCTGACCGGGATGACCAGGATCAGGAACAGCTGGACGAGATTGCTCCAGGCGTTCGGGTTCTCGAAGGGGTGCGCGGAGTTGGCGTTGAAGATGCCGCCACCGTTGGTGCCCAGTTCCTTGATCGCCTCCTGGCTCGCGGCCGGGGCCAGCGCGAGGGTGCTTCCGCTGCCGTCGGGGTTCGTGACGGCGACCCCCGCCTTGAGGCTCTGCACGACGCCGAGCGCGACCAGGACGAGGGCGAACACGAAGGCCATCGGCAGCAGCACGCGGACCGTGCCGCGGGTGAGGTCCACCCAGAAGTTGCCGAGCCGGTCGGTCTTCGCCCGGACGAAGCCGCGGGTCACCGCGATCGCCACGGCCAGGCCGACGGCGGCCGAGAGGAAGTTCTGCACGGTCAGCCCGGCCATCTGCACGAAGTGGCCCATCGTCGTCTCGGGGACGTAGGACTGCCAGTTCGTGTTGGTGACGAACGAGATCGCCGTGTTGAACGCGACGCCGGGGCTGACCGAGCCGCGGCCCAGGTCCCACGGCAGGAGCGGCTGCAGGCGCTGCAGCAGGTAGAGCAGGACAACGGAGACGAACGAAAACCCGAGCACGCCCGCGGCGTAGGTCGGCCAGCGCTGCTCGGAGTCGGGGTTGACGCGGAAGAGCCGGTAGAGGCCCTTCTCGAGCTTGAGGTGCTTCTCGCTGGAGAAGACGCGCGCCAGGTAGTCGCCGAGCGGTCTGTAGACCACGGCGAGGGCGGCGAGGAGCAGGCCGAGCTGGATGAGCCCGGCCGTCGAGTCGGTCATTTAAGCCCCTCCGCGGGGGAAAGTACGTCGGGGCGCATCAGAACTTCTCCGGCCTGATCAAGGCGATGAACAAATAGACGAGCAGGCCGAGCGCGAGCAACCCGCCGACCACGTTGGCAACGGTTCCGGCGCCGCTCACAGCTTTTCCAAGCCGCGCAGCACCAGCGCCAGCACCACGAAAACGCCGATCAGGAGAACGGCGTAGAGCAAGTCGGCCACAGGCACCTCTCAGGACAGGTCACCGGGTTCGGTGACCGGGGACGACGTCACTGTGCGGTCCTGGGAGGCCGCCACGTCCACCGGCTGATGGCGCCTTGATGCGTTCCTGACACGCATTTACGCCGTCTTGATGGCCGGTGGCGGCGGTCACGCAAGCGTTTGCCCCGTTCTCACCGCAGGTAGTTGGTCAGTGACAAGCGACACACCGCGTGACCGAACAGGTGCGGAAAGTGCAATTCGGGCAGACAAGATCTTCGGGTCGTGTTACACCTGGGTTACCAATAGTTGTATCTGCTAAGCAATCTCTGGGAGGGGCTTCGCTATGTGCGGTATCGCCGGCTGGGTTTCCTACGACGCCGACCTCACCCGCCGCCAAGACGTCGTCGACGCCATGACGGGCACGATGGCCTGCCGCGGACCGGACGACTCGGGGACCTGGGTGCGCCGGCACGTCGCGCTCGGCCACCGGCGGCTGGCCATCATCGACCTGCCCGGCGGCCGGCAGCCGATGACCGTCTCGACGCCGAACGGCGACATCGCGATGGTCTACAGCGGGGAGGCCTACAACTTCACCGAGCTGAAGGACGAGCTGACGAAGCTCGGGCACACCTGGGAAACCGACAGCGACACCGAAGTGGTGCTGCACGGCTACCTGCAGTGGGGCGACGCGGTCGTCGACCACCTCAACGGCATGTACGCCTTCGCGATCTGGGACGAGCGCGACGACCGGCTCGTGATGATCCGCGACCGGATGGGCATCAAGCCGTTCTACTACTACCCGACCCGCGACGGCGTGCTCTTCGGTTCGGAGCCGAAGGCGATCCTGGCGAACCCGCTGGCCGCGAAGGTCGTCGACACCGACGGGCTGCGCGAGCTGATGGCGTTCACCAAGCGGCCCGGCTGGTCGCTGTGGAAGGGCATGGAGGAGGTCCGGCCGGGCACGATCGTCACGGTGTCCCGCGAGGGCGTCCGGACTCGCACGTACTGGAAGCTGGACGCGAAGCAGCACACCGACGACCAGGAGACGACGGTCGCCCGCGTGCGCGAGCTGATGACCGACATCGTGAACCGGCAGCTGGTCGCCGACGTTCCCCGCTGCGTCCTGCTGTCGGGCGGCCTCGACTCGAGCGCGGTCACCGGGCTGGCCGCGGCCCGGCTCGCTTCGCAAGGTGAGCAGCTGCGGACGTTCTCCGTCGACTTCCTCGGCCAGGAAGAGAACTTCAAGCCGGACGAGATGCGCGACACCGCGGACTCGCCGTTCGTGCGTGACGTCGCCTCGCTGGTCGGGTCCGCGCACCAGGACGTCGTGCTGAACCCGGCCGAGCTGACCGACCCGGAGGTGCGGCGCGCGGTCCTGCGGGCCCGCGACATCCCGGCCGGCCTGGGCGACATGGACACGTCGCTGTACCTGCTGTTCAAGGCGATCCGCGGCGAGTCGACGGTGGCCTTGTCGGGCGAGTCGGCCGACGAGGTGTTCGGCGGCTACCGCTGGTTCTTCGACGAGGCTGCGGTCAACGCCGACATGTTCCCGTGGATCGCCTTCCGCAGCGCGATGATGACCGACCGGACGTCCATCTACACACCCGAGCTGATGGGGAAGATGGACCTGGAGTCCTACGTGCGCGACCAGTACCGCTCCGCGGTCGACGAGGTCGAGCACTTGGACGGCGAGTCCGAGGTCGAGGCGCGGATGCGGACGATCTGCCACCTGCACCTGACCCGGTTCGTGCGGATGCTGCTGGACCGCAAGGACCGCGCGTCGATGGCGGTGGGCCTGGAGGTCCGGGTCCCGTTCTGCGACCACCGGCTGGTGGAGTACGTCTACAACACGCCGTGGTCCCTGAAGACGTTCGACGGCCGGGAGAAGAGCCTCCTGCGGCACGCGACCAAGCACGTGCTGCCTTCGTCGGTCGCGCAGCGGGTGAAGAGCCCGTACCCGTCGACGCAGGACCCGGGATACGCGGCGGCGCTGCAGCAGCAGGCCAAGGAGGTCCTGGCCGAGCCGGGCCACGCGGTCTTCGGCCTGGTCGACAAGTCCTGGACGCACCGGGTGTCCGAAGTGGACTCGGCGACCATGGCCCCGGCGGACCGGATCGGCCTGGACCGGCTGCTCGACCTGTACCACTGGATCGAGATGTACTCCCCGGAGCTACAGCTCGACTGAGGCTCAGCGGTCCGGCGCGGTTCGCCGCGCCGGACCGGTCAGCTCCTCCGGCCGAGCCGCAGGGCCGCGGTGACCTCGTGGCCCGCGGTGGTGAGCGCCGCGCCCGTTCCGGACAGCAGGGCACGGGGCGCCGTGGTTGCCCGCCGTCGTCGAGGCGATGAACCTTTCCGCTCCACTAACGCGGGCCTCCTCCAGCAGCAGTGCCGTCACCTGCCTGCCGATCCCGCGGCCGCGAGCGGTGCGGGCCAGCCAAATACCCGCCTCGACCGCGTCGCCGTGGGGCTCCAGGCGGGCCGCACCGACCGCGGTGCCGTCGGTGTCGATCACCCAGGTGCGTTCCACCGCCGTCGCCGGGTCCAGGCACCGGGCGCGGTGGAACGCCAGGAACGCGGCGCGGCGGGCGGGCGTCCAGCCGGGCGGCCCGCCTACCGGCGGCATCACCTCCAGGGGATCGGCCCCGGCTTCGGCGGCTTCGAGCAGTCGTGTCAGGGCGGCCTCGTCCAACGGCGTCAGCATGACCATGCCCGGATCTTCACCGCCGGTGGCCGGACGCGCGAACGGATTTCGCCTCGCCGCGCCGCTCGCCCGCAAGCTCCTCAGCGCCTGACCTCCGCCAGCCTCACCGGACGCCGCTCCCTCCTCGACACCTCGCAAGCCTCGGCGATGTAGAACGCCTCCAACGCATCCGCCGCCCCGCAGGGCGAAGGGGCCCGCTCCGCGACGACATCCAGGAACGCTCGCAGCTCCGTCGTGTACGCCGGGCGGAAGCGTTCCATGAAGCCCGGGTACGCCGGCCCGGGCAGCGGGGCCACGCCCGGCTCCACCGACCGCAGCGGAGCCCGGTCGTCCAGGCCGACCACCACGCCCGATACCGAACCCAGCACGTCGAGGCGCACGTCGTACCCCGCGCCGTTGTAGCGGGTCATCGACACCGTCGCCAGCGTGCCGTCGTCCAGGGTCAGTGTCGCCGCCGCCGTGTCGACGTCGCCCGCGTCGCGGAAGAACTGCTCTCCGCGGTTCGCGCCGATCGCGTACACCTCGTCGACCTCGCGGCCGCTCACCCAGCGGATGATGTCGAAGTCGTGCACGCCGCAGTCGCGGAACAACCCACCCGAATGGGCGACGTACTCCGCCGGCGGGGGCGCCGGGTCGAACGTCGTCGCGCGCAAGGTGTGCAGCCAGCCCAGTTCGCCGGACGCGACCGCCGCCCGGGCCGCCGCGTATCCCGCGTCGAAGCGGCGCTGGAAGCCGATCTGGACGGGGACGTCCGAGGCGCCGATGCGGTCGATGACCGCCAGCGTGCCCGGGATGTCCGCAGCCACCGGCTTCTCGCAGAACACCGGGAGGCCCGCGTCGACCGCCGCGATGATCAGGCCGGGGTGCGCGTCCGTCGCCGCCGTGACGACCAGCCCGTCGAGCCCCGCGGCGAACAGCTCGTCGAGGGAAACCGATTCGACGCCGAGCTTCGCGGCGGCCGAGACGGCTCGCGCGGGGTCGACGTCGGCCACGACGACCGATTCGACCTCCTCGAAGCCCTTCAGCGTCTCCGCGTGCGCGGTACCGATCCGGCCGGTGCCCGCCAATCCCAACCTCATCGTGGTGTTCCTCCTGTCGCAGACAATTCGGCGGTGGTCGACCGGACCACCAAGGACGGGTGCAGCAGGTGCCGGACCGGCTCCGTGCGCTCCCCGCGGACGCGCTCGATCAGCGCTTCGAAGGCCAGCCGCCCCATCTCGGTACGTGGCTGGTCCACTGTGGTCAGTGAGAGGTGCCGCAGCGCGGCCAGGGACGTGTTGTCGTAACCCACGACCGACACGTCCTCGGGCACGCGCAGCCCGGCCTCCTCCAGGGCCGAGATCGCCCCGACGGCGTTGAAGTCGTTGCCCGCCACCAGCCCGGTCGGCAGGTCGAGCCGCGAGTACGTCGCCAGCAGCTCGCGCACCGCCTTCTCGCCGCCGGTGTCGGTGTGCTCGCTGCGGACGACGATCGGCTCCAGCCCGTGGCGCCGCATCGCCGACTGGAACCCGCGGCGCCGCTGGGCCGCGCCGGCCGCGCCCCCGCCGTCGAGGTGGGCGATGCGCCGGTGCCCGAGGCCGACGAGGTGGTCGACGGCCAGCGCGGACCCCGCCTCGCCGTCGTCGTTCACCGTGTCCACTGTGGACGAGCGAATCGTCCGCGAGACCAGCACGACCGGGCACTGCTTGGCCGCGAGCTGGATCGACGCCGCCGGAACGACCGGCGAAAGCAGGATGATCCCCGCCGGGCGGAAGGAAAGCAGGTTGTGCAGGGCGTTCCACTCGCGGGTGGGACTGCGGCCGCCCGTGTTGAGGATCAGGTCGAAGCCCGCCGCCTGGGCGGCCGCGTCAAGCCCCTCGACGACATCGGCGAAGAAGGCGTTGCGCAGGTCGTTGACCATCACGCCGAGCACGGTGGACGTCCGGCTGGCCAGCGACCGCGCCATCACGTGCGGCTGGTAGCCGAGTTCCTCGGCCGCGCGCAGCACCGCCGCGCGCCGCGCGTCGGACACCTTCGGCGAATTGTTCATCACCAGGGAGACCAGTGCGCGGGAAACTCCCGCCCGCCCGGCGACGTCCTCCATGGTCGGACGCACCATGCGCACCTCCCCTGATCTCGGAAAACTCAGCCTTGACTTGCTGTGACGGACGCTACAAGATTAGAGCGCTCTAATCAATAGAGCGCTCCAACGGACCAACGGAGGCCCCTTGTGACAGCGACGATCCGCGTGGCCGCCGCCCCGATCTCGTGGGGCGTCTGCGAAGTGCCGGGCTGGGGCCGGGTGCTGGACGCGGCGACCGTGCTCGGCGAGATGGCGGCGCTCGGCGTCCAGGCCACCGAGCTGGGCCCGCCCGGGTACCTCCCCCGCGAACCCGCCGCGCTGCGCGAGCTGCTGGCCGGCTACGACCTGACCCTGGTCGGCGGCTTCCTCGCCGTCGTCCTGCATGAAGACCAGCGGGAAGCACTGCGCGAGGCCGAGGAATCGGCCGCGCTCTTCGCCGCCTGCGGGGGTGACGTCCTCGTCCTCGCCGCCGCGACCGGCCTCGACGGCTACGACGACCGTCCGCGGCTCAGCGACGCCGAATGGGCGATGCTGGTCGAGACCGCCGGCAAGATCCGCGACATCGCCGCCGCCCACGGCCTGCGCACGGTGCTGCACCCGCACGTCGGGACGCACGTGGAGCAGCAGGCCGAGGTCGAGCGCTTCCTCGCCGATTCCGATCTCGGGTTGTGCCTCGACACCGGGCACCTGATGATCGGCGGGACGGATCCGGTGGAGCTGGCGAAGCGGTATCCCGAACGGGTGGGGCACGTGCATCTCAAGGACGTCCGGGAAGACCTGGCGGCCGAGGTCCGCGCGGGCCGGCTCGCCTACACCGACGCGGTCGGGCGGGGCATGTACACCCCGCTCGGCGAGGGCGACGTGGACGTGGCGGCGATGGTGCGCTCCGTCCAGGCCGCCGGCTACGACGGCTGGTACGTCCTCGAACAGGACACCGCCCTCGGCGACGCGAGCCCCGACGACCTACCCCGGCGGGACACCGAGCGCAGCCTGGCCCACCTCGCGAAGATCACCGACTCCCTCTGAAACCTGGTCCCAAAGGAGTGACTGTGTTCACCTTCAAGAAGCTGGCCGGCGTGGCGGCGATCGCCGCCGCCGGGCTGATCCTCTCCGCCTGCAGCGGCCCCAGCGCCGACAACTCGAAGAGCAGCTCCAGCAGCAGCCCCTCGGCGGCGGCCCCCAGCTCGGGCGGCCCGCTGAAGGTCGCCGTGGTCACCCACGGCAGCGCCGGCGACGCCTTCTGGAACGTCGTGAAGAACGGCGCCGAGCAGGCGGGCAAGGACCTGAACGTCGGCGTCGACTACTTCTCCGACGGCGACCCGGGCAACCAGGCCCGGCTGATCGACAACGCGGTCGCGCAGAAGGTCGGCGGCCTGGTCGTCTCGATGGCCAACCCGCAGGCGCTGCAGACGTCGATCCAGAACGCGGTGAAGGCCGGCATCCCGGTCGTCACCATCAACTCCGGCGAGGACTTCAGCGCCCAGTTCGGCGCGATCGCGCACGTCGGGCAGAGCGAAGGCCTCGCGGGCCAGGGCGCCGGCCAGCGGCTCAAGGCGGCCGGCAAGACCAAGCTGCTGTGCGTCATCCACGAGGCCGGCAACATCGGCCAGAACCAGCGCTGCGACGGTGCGAAGCAGACCTTCGGCAACGTCACGACGCTGCAGGTCGACATCTCCAACCCGACCGACGCGCAGGCCCGCATCCGCGGCGCGCTGCAGTCCGACCCGTCGATCGACGCCGTCCTGGCGCTGAACTCGCAGGTCGCGGCCCGTGCCGTCGCCGCGGCGAAGGAAGCGAGCTCCAAGGCCCAGGTGGCCACGTTCGACCTGAACGCCGACGTCGTCACGGCCATCAAGGACGGCAGCATCCTGTTCGCCGTCGACCAGCAGCAGTACGAGCAGGGTTACCTGCCGGTCGTGTTCCTGAAGCTGTACAAGGAGAACGGCAACACCATCGGCGGCGGCAAGCCGGTGCAGACCGGCCCGGGCTTCGTCGACAAGACCAACATCGACACGATCGCCCCGTACGCGCAGCGCGGCACGCGATGACCGCAGCCATCCAGGCCCAGCCCGACGAGCGCGTCGCGAAGAAGAGCCTGACCGACCGGCTGGTCGTCAGGCCCGAAATCGGCGCGCTCCTCGGCGCCGTGCTGGTGTTCGTCTTCTTCTCCGTCGTCACCGGCCAGTTCCTCAGCCCGCTGGGCGTGGCGACCTGGCTCGACGACTCCTCGACGCTGGGCATCATGGCCGTCGTGGTCGCGCTGCTCATGGTCGGCGGCGAGTTCGACCTGTCCGCCGGCGTGATGACGGCGTCGACGTCGCTGGTCACCGCGATCCTGGCGACGCAGGCGGGCTGGAACGTCTGGCTCGCGCTGCTGGCGTCGCTGGTCTTCGCGCTCGGCGTCGGCGCCTTCAACGGCTGGCTGGTGATGAAGACCGGGCTGCCCAGCTTCATCGTCACGCTGGGGTCGTTCCTGGCCCTGCAGGGGCTCAACCTCGGCGTGACCCGGCTGGTCACCAACACCGTCCAGGTGTCGGGCATGCGCTCGACCAGCGGTTACGAGTCGGCCGGCGGGCTGTTCGCGTCCACCTTCGACGTCGGCGGCACGGAGTTCCAGTCGTCGATCGTCTGGTGGATCGTCGTCACGGCGATCGCCGCGTGGCTACTGGTGCGGACCCGGTTCGGCAACTGGATCTTCGCGGTCGGCGGGTCGCAGGTGTCGGCGCGCTCGGTCGGCGTGCCGGTGGTGCGCGCGAAGATCCTGCTGTTCATGGGCACCGCGCTCGGCGCGTGGCTGGTCGGCTCGATCAACATCCTGCGGTTCGCCAGCGTGCAGGCGAACCAGGGCATCGGGCTGGAGTTCCAGTACATCATCGCCGCGGTGATCGGCGGCTGCCTGCTCACCGGCGGGTTCGGCTCGGCGGTGGGCGCGGCGATCGGCGCGCTGATCTTCGGCATGGCGCGCCAGGGCATCGTGTTCGCGCAGTGGAACAGCGACTGGTTCATGCTGTTCCTCGGCGTCATGCTGCTGGCCGCGGTCCTGGTCAACAACGCCTTCCGGCGCCGCGCGGAGAGGGTACGCCGATGAGGCTGCATCAATCTGAAGAGCTTCTCTCAGTCCGCTCCATCGGGAAGACCTACGGCAGCGTGATCGCGCTGCGCGATGTGTCCACGGTGGTCAACGCGGGCGAGGTCACCTGCGTGCTCGGCGACAACGGCGCCGGGAAGTCGACGCTGATCAAGATCCTGGCCGGCGTGCACCAGCACGACCGGGGCGAGTTCCTCGTCGAAGGCGAGCCCGTGCGGTTCTCCTCGCCGCGCGAGGCCCTGGATCGCGGCATCGCGACCGTGTACCAGGACCTCGCCGTCGTGCCGCTGATGAGCGTCTGGCGCAACTTCTTCCTCGGCTCCGAGCCGACGACCGGGTTCGGCCCGTTCAAGATGCTCGACCGGAAGAAGGGCCGCGAGACGACGAAGAAGGCGTTGTCCGACATGGGCATCGACCTGCGGGACGTCGAGCAGCCGGTCGGGACGCTCTCGGGTGGTGAACGCCAGTGCGTCGCGATCGCGCGGGCGGTGTACTTCGGCGCGAAAGTGCTGATCCTGGACGAGCCGACCGCGGCTCTCGGTGTCAAGCAGGCCGGGGTCGTGCTGAAGTACGTCGCCCAGGCGCGGGACCGTGGCCTCGGCGTCGTGCTGATCACGCACAACCCGCACCACGCCTACCCCGTCGCCGACCGGTTCCTGCTGCTCAAGCGGGGTGCCGCGCTCGGGCACTACGAGAAGTCCGAGATCGACATCGGCGAGCTGACCCGGCAGATGGCGGGCGGCGCCGAACTGGAAGCCCTCGAACACGAGCTGCGGCAGGTGGAAAAGGCGTGAGTCTCGAAGCGCTGACGATCGGCCGGGTGGGGGTCGACCTCTACCCCGAGCAGAGCGGCGTCCCGTTGGCCGGCGTCAGCACGTTCGCCAAGTCGCTCGGCGGGACGGCGACCAACGTCGCGGTCGCCGCCGCGCGGCTCGGCCGGCGCACGGCCGTGCTGACGAAGGTCGGCCCGGACGGCTTCGGCGACTACGTGCGGCAGGCCCTCGGCGGCTTCGGCGTCTCGCCGGACTTCGTGGGCACTTCCGAAGGCCTCCAGACGCCGGTGGTGTTCTGCGAACTGAATCCGCCCGCGGACCCGCCGCTGCTGTTCTACCGCTCCCCCATCGCGCCCGACCTCACGCTCACCGACGACGACGTGCCGTGGGACGTCGTCGAGTCGGTGCCGCTGCTGTGGGTCACCGGTACCGGTGTGTCCGTGGAACCGGCCCGGGCGACCCAGCGGAAGATCCTCGAGGCCCGGGGGCGCCGGGAGCACACCGTCCTGGACCTGGACTACCGGCCGATGTTCTGGCCATCGGTGGAGCAGGCCCGCGAGGAGATCGGCTGGATGCTCGACCACGTCACGGTCGCGGTCGGCAACCGCGCCGAGGCAGAGGTCGCCGTCGGCACCGCGGACCCGGACACGGCCGCGGACCGGATGCTTTCACGGGGTGTCCGGCTTGCGGTGATCAAGAAGGGCGCCGAAGGAGTCCTGGTGGCGACCCCGGACGGCCGCTGGACGGTGTCGCCGCAGCGTGTCGAGGTCGTCTGCGGGCTCGGCGCGGGCGACGGCTTCGGCGGGGCGCTCATCCACGGCCTGCTGTCGGGCTGGGACCCGGTCCGGATCGCGGAGTACGCGAACGCGGCGGGCGCGCTCGTCGCGTCGAGGCTGGCCTGCGCCGACGCGATGCCCACCGCGGAGGAGATCGAGGAACTGCTGTGAAGGTTGCCGTCGAAGCCGCTGCGAAGGTACTGGAGGCCGCGAAGTGAGCAAGCTGCACCGTCCACTCGGGACACTGTCCGACGACGCCGACCCGGTCCGGCTGACCCCGGACACCGCGGGCTGGCGGTACTCCGGGCTGCGAGTGCTCTCCCTGGGCCCCGGCGAGACGCGCATCCTGCACACCGGCGAGTTCGAGGCCTTCGTCCTGCCCCTTTCCGGTTCCGCGACCGTCCGCGTCGACGGCGAGGTCTTCGAACTCCGCGGCCGCGACTCGGTCTTCACGCGCGTGACGGACTTCGCCTACGTCCCCCGGGACGCCGAAGTCGAGTTGTCGACAAAAGATGGCCTCGAGGTCGCGTTGCCGATGGCGCGCTGCACCCGCCGTCTCTCTCCGAAATACGGACCGGCCGAAGACGTGCCGGTGGAGGTCCGCGGCGCCGGGCAGGCGACGCGGCAGGTGACCAACTTCGGGGTGCCCGGGGTGTGGGACCACGCCGACAAGCTCAACGCGTGCGAGCTGATCACGCCGGACGGCAACTGGTCGTCGTACCCGCCGCACAAGCACGACGAAGCGACCGAGTGCGAGGTCGTCAACGAGGAGATCTACTACTTCCGCATCGCCGGCCGCGACGGCGTGACGCCGTCCCGCGAGGGCTTCGGGCTGCACCGGACGTACACCGCCGACGGCGAGCTCGACGAAGACGTCGCCGTGCGCGATCACGACGTCTTCCTCATCCCGCGCGGGTTCCACGGGCCGTGCGTGGCCGCGCCGGGTTACCCGATGTATTACCTGAACGTTCTGGCCGGGCCGGCCGAGGAGCGGTCCATGGCGTTCTGCGACGACCCCGCGCACGGCTGGGTCCGCGACACGTGGGCGGCGCAGGACCTCGATCCGCGGTGCCCCGTCACGAGTCACGAAGGGCGTGTCCAGTGAAGCTGACGACGGCTCAAGCGCTGGTCCGGTGGATCCTCGCCCAGCGCTCGGAAACCCTCGACGGCGCGGAAGTCCCGCTGTTCCCGGGGGTGTTCGCGATCTTCGGGCACGGCAACGTCCTCGGCCTCGGCACCGCCCTGGAAGGACACCGCGGGGACATCCCGGTCTGGCGCGGGCACACCGAGCAGGGCATGGCGCTCGCCGCGGTCGGGTACGCGAAGGCCACGCACCGGCGGCAGGTCGGCGTGGTGACGTCGTCGATCGGGCCGGGCGCGCTCAACATGGTGACCGCGGCCGGCGTCGCCCACGCGAACCGGCTGCCGGTGCTGCTCCTGCCGGGCGACACGTTCACCAGCCGGGCCCCGGATCCGGTGCTGCAGCAGATCGAGCCGTTCGGCGACGCGACCGCGACGGTGAACGACGCCTTCCGCGCTGTCTCGCGCTACTTCGACCGGATCAGCAGGCCCGAGCAGCTGATCTCGACGTTGCCGCAGGTCGCGCGGGTGCTCACGGACCCGGCCGACGCCGGGCCGGTGACCCTGGCGCTGCCGCAGGACGTCCAAGCCGAAACCTACGACTTCCCGGACGCGCTGTTCGAGCCGGTGACGCACCGGCCGCTCCGCCCGCGCCCGGACAGGCGTTCGGTGACCGAGGCGGCCGGGGTCCTGCGTGCCGCCCGCCGCCCGCTGCTGGTGCTCGGCGGGGGCGTCCGGTACTCCGGGGCCGGGCAGCGCGCGCTCGACTTCGCCGAGCGGCACGGGATCCCGCTCGTGGAGACCACCGCGGGCCGGACGCTGGTGCCGCACGGGCATCCGCTGCACGCGGGTCCGCTGGGCATCACCGGCTCGACGTCGGCGAACGTCGTCGCGGCTTCGGCCGACGTCGTGCTGGCGGTGGGGACGCGGCTGCAGGACTTCACGACGGCGTCCTGGACGGTCTTCTCCCCCGACGTCCGGCTGGTGTCGCTCAACGCGGCCCGGTTCGACGCGGTGAAGCACGGCGCGCTGTCGGTCGTCGGGGACGCCGACGCGGGGCTGGCGGACCTCGCCGTCCAGCTGGAGAGCTGGCGGGTGGATCCGGAATGGACCTCGCGCGCGGCGGTCGAGCGGGGTGCGTGGGACGCGCACATCGACTCGCTGCGGTCTTCTTCGGCCGAGCTGCCGTCGTACGCGCAGGTCGTCGGCGTGGTCAACGACCTGTCGGCGACCGGCGACTACGTCATGACGGCGTCGGGCGGGCTGCCGGGCGAGCTCATCGGCGGCTGGCGCGGGTCCGGCTCGGTCTCCATGGACGTCGAGTACGGGTTCTCCTGCATGGGCTACGAACTGTCCGGCGCGTGGGGCGCCGCGATCGCCCACCCGGGCCTGGTGACGACCCTGCTGGGCGACGGCTCGTACCTGATGCTGAACTCGGAGCTGTTCTCGGCCGCGTTCGCCGGTCACCCGTTCGTCGCCGTCGTCTGCGACAACGACGGGTACGCGGTGATCGCGCGGCTGCAGGAAGGGCAGGGCGGGAAGCCGTTCAACAACTTCTACGCCGACTGCACGACTTCGCACGCTTCGCCGCCGCGAGTCGACTTCGCGCGCCACGCGGAGTCGCTGGGTTGTGTGGTGTTCACGGCGTCCACTGTGGACTCCCTTCGGGCGGCGTACGCGTCGGCCCGCGAAGCAGCCGTCTCGGAGCGGCGTCCGGCGGTGGTCGTGGTGAAGACGCAGCCGTCGGCCTGGACCGAAGCCGGGGCCTGGTGGGAGGTCGGCGTGCCCGAGCACCTGGCCGGGCGCGACGGGTACGAGCGCGGGAAGGGCGGGCAGGTGCGCTACCTCGGGTCCTGAGTGACGGCCGGCGACGCGGCCCCGCCCAGGAGGCGCCGCGGCGCGCCGGAGCCGTCCGCCGGGACCGCCCAGACGGCGTCGTCCAGCCCGTAGAGGATCGTGCGGTCGTCCTGCCAGAGCGCCTGGTCGTCGACGCTGCGGGTCTCCGCGAGCTGAGTCTCCGCCATGCTCGCGAGGTCCAGGACGGCCAGCCGCCAGACGCCGTCGCCGACCTTCTTCTTGAACGCGATCCGCTTGCCGTCCGGGGACAGCGAAGGGCATTCGACGTTCTCGCGCAGGGTCTTCCCGCGGTAACGCCGGTAGTCGGCTTCGACGAGGTAGGTCTTGCCCTTGCTGCCGAGGGTGGCGTAGAAGCGGTTGCCGTCGGGGCCGAAGGTGATGCCCCAGTAGTTGACGTCGGCCGCGAAGTAGCGGTCGTCGCCCTTGAAGACCGGCAGCTCCTCGATCGTCTTGACCAGCCGGCCGGTGTCGACCTCGTAGAGCCCGGCGCGGGTCGAGAAGCCCGTCTGCGCGTAGGAATCGCCGGTGACGAACAGCGTTCAGTCGACGCGCTTGCCGTCCGGCGAGACGCGCGCGCGGCTCGGGGTCCCGGGCACGGTCTCGGTGTGGCGGACGGCGAGGTGGTCGTCGAGGACGAGGACGTCCGTGATCGCCGGGAGCGTGCCGGGCCGGACGGCCAGGCACACCGCCGTCTGCTTCGCCACCGCGAACCGGTCGCACTTCAGGCCGCTGAGCTGCGGTTTCGCCTGCGGGTCGCCGAGCGGGACGGCGCCGACCCGGCCGGTGGCGGTGTCGCGGAACAGCAGCTGCCCGGGGGCCAGGGTCACCGCGGCGGCGGGTTCGGCGGCCGCGGTGTCGTGCCGCGCGCTGACCGTGTACGTGACGGCCGCGGCGATCAGGAGGGCCGTGCCGGCCAGGGCGAGGACGAGTTTCTTCACGGGCGCACCGGTTTCGCGAGGGCGGCGGCGATGGCGACGGCGGCCAGGCAGACCGCGGCGACGAGCACCGCGGGGCGCAGGTCCCACAGCGTCCACGCCAGTCCGAAGAGGACGGAGGAGAGCATCCGGGCCACGGCCTGGCCCGTCTGCACCACGGCCAGCCCGGTGGCGCGCAGGCCGGCCGGGATGAGCGGGCCGGCGGCGGCCATCAGGACGCCGTCGGTGGCCGCGTAGAACACCCCGTGCAGGCCGAGCGCGACCACGGCGAGCCACAGCCCCGCCTGCGGGCCGCAGAGCAGCACCAGGGCCAGGCAGAGGGCCACGTGCCCGCCGAGGAACACCGGCCAGCGGCCGACGCGGTCGGCGAGCTTGCCGAGCGGCACGGCGAGCAGCAGGTAGACCCCGGCGGTGCCCAGCGGCAGCAGCGGGAAGTACGTCGCCGCGATTTCCCAGCGCCGCTGCAGGACGAGGTAGACGAACGAGTCGCCGACCGTCACCAGGCCCAGCAGCGCCGCCCAGAGCGTCACGCGCCGGAAGTCCTGCTGCTTGAGGAGACCGAGCGCGGCTCGGGCGGAGACCGCCGCGCGGTCGACGCTGCCGGGCCGGTCGCGGACGAACAGGGCCAGCAGCAGCACGGCGATGGCCGCGATGCAGAAGCTGGTGACGAACACGCTGGGGTAGCTGCCGAGGCTCACGGCGAGCACCGCCATCGCCACCAGCGGGCCGAGGAACGCGCCGACGGTGTCCATCGCCCGGTGCACCCCGAACGACCGGCCGAGGGTCGCCGGCTCGCTGCTGAGCGAGATCAGCGCGTCACGCGGGCCGGTGCGCAGCCCCTTGCCGGTGCGGTCGGCGGCGAGGACCAGGCCGATGGCCGCGACCGACGAACCGGCCGCGACCAGGCCGAGCTTGCACACCGCGGACAAGCCGTACCCGAACCCGGCGACGGCCTTGAGCCGCCGCCACCGGTCGGCGAGGTGCCCGCCGAGCACCCGCACGACCGCGGTGGCGCCCGCGTAGAGCCCGTCGAGCAGCCCGAACTGCAGCGGGTTCAGGCCGAGGCCGAGCACCAGGTAGAGCGGGAGGACGGCGGTCACCATCTCCGACGAGACGTCGGTGACCAGGCTGACCATCCCCAGCGCCACCACGTTGGCGGACACCCGCTTGAGCGCCGGTTTGCGGTCGGTCTCCGACGCCAGGTCCGAGGTACGGCTTGCCGCGATGTACATGCCCGCGCCTACTGGTGGCAGGTGTAGGTCGGGCTGCTGTCGAGGACCTTGCCGTCGACGCCGATGAGCTGCGTCTGGAACGAGGTGTCCGTCATCGACAGCTTCAGGACGCCGAAGGTCTTCAGCAGCTTGGCGGTCGTCGGGTGCGCCGGGCTCAGGTCGTAGAGGTTGGCGCCGCCGCTGCCGCCGACGATCTCGACCGGACCGTTCGCGTCGGCCTTCCCGTCGGCGTTCTGCGGCACGAACCGCTCGTAGTCGTGGTCGTGGCCGTTGAGGACGAGGTCGACCTTGTCGGCCACCATCAGGTTCCAGAGCTCGATGCTGTCCTTGTTGTCCCCGTGGTCACCCGAGCTCCACCGCGGGTGGTGGTAGTACGCGGCGACGCAGCCCTTCGTGTTGCTCGCCAGGTCCTGCTTCAGCCAGGTGATCTGGGGCGGCTCGGCGAAGTCGTCGTGCGTGGTGAAGTCGTTGGAGTCGAGGGCGATGAAGTGCCAGTTGCCCATTTCCCAGCTGTAGTAGCGCTGGCCCTGCGGCTTGGCGATGGCACCGAAGTACTGGTCGTAGCCCGTGAACCCGCTGTAGGACTCGTGGTTGCCCGGGCTCGGGTGGGTGATGTTCTTGAACTTGCCCCAGCTCTTGTCGTAGTAGTTCTTGAAGTCCGACAGGGTGGGCTCGTCGTACTGGTTGTCGCCCATGGTGATCACGGCCGCGGGGCCCATGTTCTCGACGAGCTTCGCGGTCTTGGGATGGACGCAGCCGGAGCTGCTCGAGGCGCACTGTTCGGCGATGTCGCCGGCCGCGGCGAGGACGAATCCGGCGCTCCCGGCCGCGGTCTTGACCGTGATCGGCGTGCTCGCGGGCGAGGCGTTCCCCGCCGCGTCGCGGGCGCGGACGGCGTAGGTGTAGCTCGTGGCCGGGGTGAGCCCGGTGTCGGTGTAGGACGTCGTCGCGCTGGTGGCGACCGTCGTGCCGTTGCGGAGGACGTCGTACCCGGTGACGCCGACGTTGTCGGTGGCGGCACCCCAGGTCAGGGGCACGCTCGTGGCGGTCGCCGGGCCCGCGGCGAGGCCGGCCGGGGTGGTCGGGGCCTGCGTGTCGCCGGAGGAGTCCGTGGTGCCGAAGACCTGCATCTCCCAGAAGGAGTAGCCGTAGCTGGTGGCGCGGGTGAGGCCGACGAAGCGCACGAAGCGGCCGCGGGCGGTCAGGCCGCCGAGGTCGTCGACCTTGCCGTCACCGGTGTCGACGGTGGCGGCCGTGGCGAACGACGTGCCGTCGTCGGAGACCTCGATCCGGTACTTCTTCGCGTAGGCGGCTTCCCAGTTGAGGACGACGCGGTGGATGCTCGCGGACTGGCCGAGGTCGATCCGCAGCCACTGCGGATCGGCGCCTTCGGCGCTGGCCCAGCGGGTGGTGGTGCTGCCGTCGACGGCCTTGGCACCGGTGTACGAAGAGCTTTCGGTCGTCGAGGTGGCCACGGGCTTTCCCTGCGACAGCAGGGTATCGGCGGCCTGGGTGGTGGCGGCCGCGGCGATCGCGGACGGCAACAGCACCACGGCGGCGAGCACCGGGGTGAGTCGGGCAAAGGGACGTAGTCGGGTGGACGGCACGTCGCGCTCCTTACGGGCCTGGCGGTGGCGGGCGGGCTGCGGCGTCGGGTTAACGGAAGTGAAACTGTTAGGAAAGTTTCCTAACTAAGCGAACGCCTCGGACTGTAACGAGGCGGCGTTCCGGCTGACAAGACTTGTCTTGTCCTTGAATCGGTCAAGAGGGTGAGTTTTTCACGATATCCGCAGCTCACGGCGTGTGCCGGTGAGCGGCATACTGCTCCGCGTCCCGGGACGGGCTCCCGGCTCAGCCGGACTGGGGCGGCGCCTGCAGGCCTTCGAAGACGGCCGCGATCAACCGCCGTCCCTGAGCCGCGCCGTCTTCGTTGTCCGCGACCCGCCACAGGAAACTCATCAGCATGATGATGTCGGCGGGGTCGTGCCCGGGCGCGATGGTGCCCTCGGCCACGCAGGCGTCGACGAGCTTCTTGACCGCCGCGGTGGTCGGCGCCCACGAAGCGCTGATCAGTTCCTGGGCGGCCGCGCCGTGCAGCGCGTCCCCGAGCCCGTGCTTGATGCGGATGTAGGCCGACAGCGTCTCGAACCACTCGACGAAGGCGGCCTTCGCGGACGAATGCCGGGCCAGCACCTCGTCGGCGGTGGTCGTCAGGCGTTCGATGTCGTGCTGGTAGGCCCCGAGGATCAGGTCTTCGCGGGTCGGGAAGTGGCGGTAGAGGGTGCCGGCGCCGACGCCGGCGCGCTTCGCGACCTCGCTCAGCGGAACCAGCGGGTTCTGCGCGAACAGCTCGTGAGCGGCCTCGATGATCGCGATCCGGTTGCGCGCGGCGGCCTTGCGCTGGGTGCCGTACGTGCCGTCGGTCATGCCCCGATCATGCCTCATCTTTGACATGCGGAGAATCCTCCGCTAGTTTCGACATCAGATCCGGAGAATCCTCCGCGAGTTACCCGTCAGGAGAACCCCATGCGTTACGTGAAGCTCGGCGCCACCGGCCTGGACGTCTCACCCGTCGCGATCGGCGCGATGAGCTACGGCGAACCCGACCGCGGCCACCCCGTCTGGTCCCTCGGCGAGGAACAGGCCCGGCCGCTGATCAGGCACGCGCTCGAGGCGGGCATCAACTTCTTCGACACCGCGAACATGTACTCGAACGGGTCCAGCGAGGAGATCCTCGGCCGCGCGCTCAAGGACTTCGCCGACCGCGACGACGTCGTGATCGCCACCAAGCTGCGCCACCCCATGCGCCCCGGTCCGAACGGGAAAGGCTTGTCCCGCAAGGCGATCATGACCGAGATCGACCACAGCCTCCGCCGGCTCGGCACCGACTACGTCGACCTCTACCAGATCCACCGCAACGACCACGCGACACCGCTGGAGGAGACCCTCGAAGCCCTCAGCGACCTGGTGCGGGCCGGCAAGGTGCGGTACCTCGGCGCGTCTTCGATGTTCGCCTGGGAGTTCGCCAAGGCCCTGCACCTGCAGAAGCAGCACGGCTGGGCGCGGTTCGTGTCCATGCAGGACCACTACAACCTGCTGGCGCGCGAGGAAGAACGCGAGATGCTCCCCCTGTGCCTGGACGAGGGCGTCGGCACGATCGTCTGGAGCCCGCTGGCCCGCGGGCGACTGGCCCGCGCCTGGGACGACGCGAAGTCGACGGCGCGGTCCGGCACCGACGGGGCGTACGCGGACCTGCTGTACTCGCCCGCGGAAGAGGCGTCGAACCGCGCGATCGTCGAGGCGGTCGGGAAGGTGGCGGCGGCCCATGGCGTGAGCCGCGCGGCCATCGCCCTGGCCTGGCTGCACCGGCAGCCGGTCGTCACGGCTCCGCTGGTCGGCGCCGGTTCGATTCGGCAGATCGACGACGCGATCGCCTCGCTGGACGTCGAATTGACCGACGAGGACGTGCGCGCTCTCACGGCGCCGTACACGCCGCGATACGACTGGCAGGGCGTCTCGGACGAGGCGACCATGGCGGCGATCCGGGCTCGCGTTCCGGGCATGGCTTTGACGTGAAGCCGACGGCTTTTCCGTTGCCCCGTAACGGAAATGTCCCCTTACAGAAGATCACCCGATTCAGCGATGGCATTCGAACGAATGTTCGGTAGCTTGGGTTTATGGCTCCTCCAACCCGCACCTTCGCCTCCCGCTCCCGGCGAAGACCCTCACCGCTCCAGCAGTTTCCGGATCTCCGTCACGGCGGCCCGGCCGGCCCGGTTGGCCCCGACCGTGCTCGCCGACGGCCCGTACCCCACCAGGTGCAGGCGGGGTTCCAGCACCACCCGCGTGCCGTCCATCCGGATGCCGCCGCCGGGTTCGCGGACGTGCAGTGGCGCGAGGTGGTCGATCGCCGCGCGGAAGCCGGTGGCCCAGAGGATCACGTCGGCGTCGAAGTGCGAGCCGTCCGCCCAGGCGACGCCGCCGGGCGTGATGCGCTCGAACATCGGCCGCCGGTCGAGGATCCCGGCGGCGCGGGCGGCGCGCACCTCCGGCGTCACGGCCAGGTCGGTGACGCTGACGACGCTTTCGGGCGGCAGGCCCGCGCGCACCCGCTCGTCGACCTTGGCGACGGCGTTGCGTCCCCAGTCCTCGCTGAAGGGCTCGTCCCGCCACACGGGCGGCCGGCGGGTGACCCACGCCGTGGCGCGGGCGAGCGGAGCGAACTCCATGAGCAGCTGGACGGCGGACGACCCACCACCGACCACGACCACCCGACGGCCCCGGAAGTCCTCGGGCCCGGTGTAGTCGGCGGTGTGCAGCTGCCGCCTGGCAAAGGTTTCCTGGCCGGGATAGCGCGGCCAGAAGGGTCGATCCCAGGTCCCGGTGGCACTGATGACGGCTCGCGCGGCCCACGACTCGGCGGGGCTCGAGACGACCAGCCGCTCCCCGGCCCGCGTCACGGACTGGACATCGACGGGCCGGAGAACGGGGAGATCGTAAACGCTTTCGAAGCGCGCAAAGTATTCGGAGACGACCTCGGAGGCGGGCCGCGTCACGTCCGGAGTGCCGAAGGCCATGCCGGGAAGATCGTGGATGCCGTGCACCTTCCCGAGGACGAGAGAAGGCCACCGGTACTGCCAGGCACCCCCGGCACGCTTCCCGTGGTCGAGCACAACGAACCCGCTCCGGTTGGCGAACCCGGCCCGCCGCAGGTGGTAGGCAGCGGACAACCCGGCTTGCCCGGCCCCGATGACCACCACGTCCGTCTCGTGATCCGCGCCGCTCATATGAGGTGCAACACTGCACGCGAAGAGGTATTTCGCGTGTTGAATCACAGCGGCGGCACAGCTGGGACGGGTTCCGCTCCCCTCCCGTCACGAACCGCTCCTCGGCCAATCGCCCCCGAGCCACTCTTCGACCGAGCCCCATTTACCCGGGGTGGCACCGAGCCTCCACCCCGCAAAGCACCGCGACCGCCAACCCCACCAGCGAAAGCCGCCCTCCGACCGAGCCCACCCGAGCCACTCCTCGACCGAGCCCCCTTACCTCGGGTGGCAACAGCCCTCCACCCGCAAGCACCACGCCCGCCAACCCACCAGCTGAATCACAGCAGCGGCACGGCTGGACAGATTCCTGTTCACTCCCGTCACGAGCCGCTCGTCGGCCGAACCCACCCGAGCCACCCCTCGACCGAGCCGCACTCACCCCGGGCGGCACCGGCCCTCCACCCCGCAAAGCACCACGCCCGCCAACCCCACCAGCGAAAGCCGCTCTCCGGCGCTTCCCTGGCCCGGCACGCGTCAGACCGCGACCCGGTTCCGACCGGCCTCTTTGGCCCGATACAGCGCCGCATCAGCAGCTCGAAGCACGTCATCGAGAGTCGGTCCGGCGTCCGGGTGCCGCGCGACCCCGATCGACACCGAAAGGCCACTCACCCGGACCGTCCCGGTACCCGTCGAGATCACCACGTTCAGCTCACCCACCGCCACCCGCACCCGCTCGGCGATCGCCAGCACGTCCGCGCGGCCGATGCCCGGCAGCAGCACCACGAACTCCTCACCACCGAACCGGCCCACGGTGTCGCCCTGGCGCACCGAACCGGAGATCGCCACCGCGACCGCCGCCAGCACGTCGTCGCCGGTCAGGTGGCCGTACGTGTCGTTGATGCGCTTGAAGTGGTCGAGGTCGATCATCAGCACCGCGAAGCCCCCGACGGCGCCGCGGCGCTGCACCCGGGCGTGCTCGCGCGTCGCGGATTCGTGCCAGCCCGCGGTGTTGAGCAGCCCGGTCTTCTCGTCCGTGACGGCCGCGACCTGCAGCTGTTGCTTCAACAGCAGATACCGGTGCAGCAGCAGCAACGGCGCCACGACGAACACCACCAGCACCGGCTGCTCGACCAGCGCGAGCGCGGCGAGCCCGCCGAGGCAGAGGGTCGCCAGCTCGAAGGCGTTGTCCTCCCACGTGCCGATCAGGTCGGCCGCCGAGCGCTGGCTGGTGTACAGGTAGATGCCGGCCGCCACGAGGCCGACGTTCACCAGCTCGAACACCGCGGCCGCCAAGCAGAGCGCGAACAACCCGCGCGGCGTCTGCAGCGGTGTCCCATGCAAGCCCGACACGGCGAGAACGGAGGAAGCCGCGAAACAGGAGAGCATCGCCCAAGCCGTGCTCGCGACGAAGCGGTGCGCGGGCCGCGTACGGACCTGTCGCCACACTCGCACCCACAGGTGCGTGTAGAGCACGACGGCCAGCAGCGCCACCCACGCCGGCGGCAGCAGGACGACACCGGCGAGGTACCAGACGGAGGTGACGTTGATGTGCATCTGCCCGCTCATCCACCGGCGCAGCCGCTCGATGCGGCGTGACATCTCGGCCTGAGCGACCCCGAGGGCGACCAGCACGGCAAACCACCCCGGCCGCACGGGACCGCCGAACCCGGTGGCCAGCGCCGTCCCGGTCGCGCCGACGGCGAGCAGTTCGCAGCCGAGGGCGTAGGCGATCCAGCGGGTCTTGGCACCACCCCACATCGCCCATCGCGCGGGCCAGCCCGGCCAGGCGGAAAGCGCTTCCCGGCGCACGGCGGCCTGGGCTCTCAAGAGCCGAGGCCACAGACGCGACGAACCGGCATCGTGACGTACCCCTTGCGCGAAGTTCGGCCGACCAGGTAGCCCAGCGTAGCCGTTCCGGCGACCCGCGTCGCCAGTCCGGGGGTATTGCCGGCAACGCACCGGCGCAAAGACCCGCCCAAAGTAGATCAACGCAGGTCAGCGCCTCAGCAATAGATCACCATCGGGGGCACGCCCGCCCCAGCCGACCAACGCAGGCCGGCTCATTCGCACAGCGCGCGAACGAGCGCCACCAGACGGACCGCCGCGGCACCGGCACCTCGGCAAAATGCACCCACGGCCCCTACCAACGACCCCGCGCGGAGTAAACCGACACAGCCCAGCGGCTCACCCCGGGACACGCCACCAACCCACGCAGACCAGACCAGCCCAGCGGCACGCACCCACCGACCCGGGCCAGCTCACTTACGGAGCGCGGACCAGACCGGCACAACTCAGCGGCCGAGCACCCCGCACACGCCCACCAACCCAGGCCACCTCACTTGCGGACGGCGCGGAGCAGAGCGGCCCAGCCCAGCGGCTCGGCATCCCCGCACACGCCCACCAACCCAGGCCAGCTCACTTGCGGAGCGCGCGGAGCAGACCGGCACAGCTCGGCGGCTAAGCGCCCCGCACACGCCGACCAACGCAGGCCACCTCACTTGCGAAGCGCGCGAAGCAGACCGGCACAGCTCGGCGGCTAAGCACCCCGCGCACACCCACCAACCCAGGCCGGCTCACTTGCGAAGCGCGCGAACGATCGCCACCAGCCCCACCACCGCGGCGACGGCGGCCAGCACCGGGGCCACTCGCTTGAGCACCGAAGCGCCCGCGTAGTCGAGCAGGTCGATCGCCTCGGTCTCCGGGGGTGCCGGGACGCTGTGCAATGCCGGGCGGTCCGCCGGCTTGGGCTTCGGCTCCGTGTTGATCTCCGGGGTGGTCGGTGCCGGCTTGACCGACGGCTGCGGCTTGGCCACCGGCTCGGACGTGGCCGCCGGCGGGCCCTGCTCCGGTACCGGCTTCACGGCCCGTTCGGCCACCGGCTGGGCGGCTGCCGCCGCGGCCGGGTCCGTCCCCTGCGCTGGGGCCTTTCCGGCTTGGGCACTCTGCGCCGGGGCATCCCCGGCCGTCGACGAACCAGCCGCCGCCGGGTCAGCAGCCGCCGGGGCAGCTGCGGGCTTCTCGGCCGCCGCTTCCTTCGCCGGACCCAGCTTGCCCGACAGACAGCCCGCGAACGTGTCGAGGATCTTGCCGCCGACCTCGCTGATCAACCCGCGGCCGAACTGGGCGGGCTTGCCCGTGATCGCCAGGTCGGTCGCCACCGTTCCGTGGGTTCCGCCGTCCGCCTCCGTCAACGTCAACGTCACCGTTGCCGCCGCCGTGCCCGCTCCGCGGGAATCCTTGCCCGAGGCCTTGATCGTCACCTTGCGGGCGGCTTCGTCTTTCTCGAGGAACTCGCCGTTCCCCTTGTACAGCAAAGAAATCGGCCCCAGCTTGACCTTCACCGTTCCGCTGAACTTGTCGCCCTCGACCTTGGTCAGCGTCGCGCCCGGCATGCACGGGGCGACGCGCTCGGGGTCGACGACCGCCTGCCAGACCTCGCCGATCGGAGCCGGGACGGTGAATTCGTGGTCGAGCCGCACGGGCCGACCTCCTTTCTGCCGAACCTGGGGTGTTCGCACCCCACCCTAGCCGCCCCGGGGGCCGCGGCTCGCCGGGCGAGCGGCAGCCCCGGGGCGCGCGTCAGGGTCCGGCCGCCGCCGCGATCGCGCGGCCCGTCAGCACCTGCGCGAGGTGACGGCGGTATTCGACGTCGGCGTTGCTGTCGACCGGCGGATTCGTGCCCTCCGCCGCGTGCGATGCCGCCGCGGCGATCGAATCCGCCGAGGCCTGGACGCCGACCAGTGCCGCCTCGACTCCCGAGGCGCGGACCGGGGTCGAACCCATGTTCGTCAGCGCGACACGTGCCTCCTCGATGACGCCGGCCTCGGTGCGGACGGTGACCGCGACCGCGACCATCGACCACGCCTGGGCGACGCGGTTGAACTTCTCGTAGTGCGCCCGCCACCCCGTGTGCTTGGGGACGCGGATCTCGACCAGCAGCTCGTCCGGGGCCAGCGCCGTGGTGAACAGGTCGCGGAAGAAGTCCGCGGCCGGGACCGTCCGGCGCCCCGACGGCCCGGCCACCACCAGCGAAGCGTCCAGGGCGAGCACCGGCGCCAGCAGGTCGCCGGCCGGGTCGGCGTGGGCGATCGCGCCGCCGAGCGTGCCGCGGTGGCGGATCTGCGGGTCGGCCACCGTGTCCGTCGCCTCTTTCAGCAACGCCGCGTGCGAAGCCACCAACGCGTCCCGCTGGACGTCGTAGTGCGTGGTCATCGCGCCGATCACCAGCGTGTCGCCGTCCTCGCGGACGCCGCGCAGCTCGGCGACGCGCCCGAGGTCGATCAGCGTGGTCGGTGCGGCGAGCCGCATCCGCAGCACCGGCAGCAGGCTCTGCCCGCCGGCCAGCACCTTGGCGTCCTCGCCCGCCGACGCCAGGGCCTGCACCGCTTCATCCACTGTGGACGGGCGGACGTAGTCGAAGGGAGCCGGGATCACTGCGCACCTCCGGTGGCGTCGATCGAACCGAGGCCGCCACCCGCTTCGCCGCGGCCAGGGCCGCCCGCGTCGGTGGTGCCGTGCTGGATGGCGTGCCAGACCCGCATCGGGGTCAACGGCATCTCGATGTCGTCGACGCCGAAGGGCCGGACGGCGTCGATCACCGCGTTGACCACCGCCGGGGTGGACGCGATGGTGCCCGCTTCGCCGACGCCCTTGGCGCCGAGCGGGTTCGTCGTCGACGGGGTTTCCGTGCGGTCGGTGGTGAACGACGGCAGGTCCGCCGCCGACGGCAGCAGGTAGTCGGCGAACGTGCCGGTGGTGAGCGTGCCGCTCTCGTCGTGCTCGGTGCCCTCGAACAGCGCCTGCGCGATGCCTTGCGCGAGCCCGCCGTGCACCTGGCCCTCGACGATCAGCGGGTTCACCGCGACGCCGACGTCGTCGACGCAGACGTACGAGCGCAGCTTGATCCGGCCCGTCTCGGTGTCCACTTCGGCGGCGCACAGGTGCGTGCCGTGCGGGAACGAGAAGTTCTCCGGGTCGAACGTCGCGTCCGAGTCGAGCGACGGCTCGACCCCGTCGGGCAGGTTGTGCGCCGCGAACACCGCGAGCGCGACGTCGCCCATGCTCGTGGACGTGTCGGTGCCCTTCACCGTGAACTTGCCGCCGGCGAACTCGAGGTCGTCCTCGGCGCACTCGAGCAGGTGCGCCGCGATCGGCTTGGCCTTGGCGATCACCTTCTCCGCGGCCTTGATGACGGCGATCCCGCCGACGACCAGCGACCGCGAGCCGTAGGTGTCCATGCCCTTGTGCGACGACTGCGTGTCACCGTGCAGGATTTCGACGTCCTCGAACGCGACACCCAGCTGGTCGGCGACGATCTGGCTCCACGCCGTCTCGTGGCCCTGGCCGTGCGCGGACGCGCCCGTCGTGACCTCGACCTTGCCGGTCGGCAGCATCCGGATCGAGGCGTACTCCCAGCCGCCGGCGCCGTAGTCCAGCGAACCGAGCACCCGGGACGGCGCGAGCCCGCACATCTCGGTGAACGTCGAGATGCCGATGCCGAGCTGCACCTTGTCCTTCGACGCCCGGCGTCGCTCCTGCTCGGCGCGCAGGCCGTCGTAGTCGAAGAGCTGCTTCGCCTTCTCGGTCGCGGCCTCGTAGTTGCCGGAGTCGTAGGTCAGCCCGCACACGGTCGTGAACGGGAACTCCTCGTGCTTGATCCAGTTCTTCTCGCGCAGTTCCAGCGGGTCCATGCCGAGTTCGACGGCGAGCTCGTCCATGATCCGCTCGATCGCGAACGTCGCCTCCGGGCGGCCGGCGCCGCGGTAGGCGTCGGTCAGCGTCGTCGTCGTGTACACGTTGGTGCACGCGAAGTGGTACGCCGGGATCTTGTAGATCGCGTTGAACATGAACGCGCCGAGGATCGGCACACCCGGCCCGACCAGGCCGTTGTACGCGCCGAGGTTGGCGAGCAGCTCGACCTTGAGGCCGGTGACCTGACCGTCGCGGGACGCCGAAATGGTGATGTCCTGGATCTGGTCGCGGCCGTGGTGCGCGGCGAGCATCGTCTCCGACCGCGTCTCGTTCCACTTGACCGGCTTGCCGAGCTTCTGCGCGACGAGCAGCGACATCATCTCTTCCGGCAGGACGCCGATCTTGCCGCCGAAGCCGCCGCCGACGTCCGGGGCGATCACGCGCAGCTTGTGCTCGGGGATGCCGAGCGTCAGCGCCGACATCACGCGCAGGATGTGCGGCACCTGGGTGGCCGACCACATGGTGATCTGCGTGCTGGTCGGGTCGACGACGCAGGCGCGTGGCTCCATGAACGCCGGGACCAGGCGCTGCTGGCGGAAGCGGCGCTTGAGCACGACCTCCGACGAGCTGATCGCGTCCTCGACGTTGCCGCCGGTGCCGGCCTCGGCGGAGTCGAACTTCCAGACCGCGCTCGTGTTGGTGCCCAGGTCCTCGTGGACCAGCGGGGCACCGTCGGCGATCGCGGCTTCCATGTCGAGGACGACCGGCAGCTCGTCGTATTCGACGTCGATCTCCTCGAGCGCGTCGTGCGCTTCGGCGGACGACCGGGCGACGACGACCGCGACGCCCTCACCGGCGAAGTTGACCGTGTCGGCGGCCAGCACCGGACGGCGCGGCGCCTTCATGTCCGGCGTGATCGGCCACGCGCACGGCATGCCGACCGAGCCGTCCGGGTCGAGGTCCTTCGCGGTGTAGACGGCGATGACACCCGGCGCGCTCTTCGCCGCCGACGTGTCGATCGAGACGATCTTGGCGTGCGCGAACGGGCTGCGCAGGACCGCCATGTGCAGCAGGCCGGGCAGGGTGATGTTGTCGGTCCAGCGGGTGCGGCCGGTGATCAGCCGCTCGTCCTCCTTGCGGCGGCGGGACTTCCCGACCTCCGGTTCGATCGTGGCGGTCATCAGTCACCACCCACGCCGACGTGCTTGTTCTCGGCGATCCGCTCGGCTTCCGGCCCGGCGCCGGGGCTCATGTGCTGCGCGGCGTCGCGGACCGCGCGGACGATGTTCTGGTAGCCGGTGCAGCGGCAGAGGTTGCCCTCGAGGCCTTCGCGGACGGCTTGCTCGTCCGGGTTGGGGTTGTCGGCCAGCAGGTCGATCGACTGCATGATCATCCCCGGCGTGCAGAACCCGCACTGCAGGGCGTGGTTGTCGTGAAACGCCTGCTGCACCGGGTGCAGCCGGCCGTCGCGGGCGAGCCCTTCGACGGTGGTGACCTCGCAGCCGTCGGCCTGGACGGCCAGCACGGAGCAGGACTTCACGCTGTGCCCATCCAGGTGGACGGTGCAGGCGCCGCAGTTGCTGGTGTCGCAGCCGACGACGGTGCCGACCTTGCCGAGCCGCTCTCGCAGGTGGTGCACGAGGAGGGTGCGGGGTTCGACTTCGTCGGTGTACTTCGTCCCGTCGACGGTGACGGTGATGCGCATCAGGCCTCCAAAAGCCGGTTCGGGAACGGCCCGCCCGACCGTGATCGGGCTCACAAACCCCGAGCGTGCTACGCGACCTTCGCGCCGACAAGCCCTGATGTCACACGTTCAACTACTTGTTCCGCAGATGCACGTCGAAGTGCGATATGGCTCCGTATGTGCGGGAGTCCGGATGGGTGAACTTTGTGCACCCAGTCGGGGTACTCAGCCGTGAATGCGTCCCGAGAGCTCGGCGAGGCGTTTGCCGCCGCCGCCCCACCGCAGCGCGATGATCTCCGCCGCGATCGACACGGCCGTCTCCTCCGGCGTGCGCGCGCCCAGGTCGAGACCGATCGGCGACGACAGCCTTTCCAGCTCCGCCTCGGTGATCCCCGCTTCCCGCAGCCGCGCGAAGCGGTCGTCGTGGGTCTTGCGGGACCCCATCGCGCCGACGTACCCGACGTCCAGGCGCAGCGCGACCTCCAGCAGCGGCACGTCGAACTTCGGGTCGTGGGTCAGCACCGCGACCGCTGTGCGCCGGTCGATCCGGCCGGCGTCCGCTTCGGCCTGGAGGTAGCGGTGCGGCCAGTCGACGACGACGTCGTGCGCGTCCGGGAACCGGCTGGTGGTGGCGAACACCGGCCGCGCGTCGCACACCGTGACCTGGTAGCCGAGGTAGGCGCCCATGCGCGCCATCGCGGCGGCGAAGTCGATCGCGCCGAAGACCAGGAGCCGGGGCGGCGGCTCGAAGGAGTTGACGAACACCGCCATCCCCTCGCCGCGGCGCTGCCCGTCCGGGCCGTAGTGCAGGGTGCCGGTGCGGCCGCTGGCCAGCAGGCCGCGCGCGTCGTCGGCCACCGCGTCGTCCACCCGCGACGAGCCGAGCGAGCCCGCGGTGCGGTCCGGCCAGACGATCATGTGCTCGCCGACCAGGCCTTCGCGCTCGTGCTCGATGATCGTGACGACCGCGACCGGCTCGCCGCCGCGCACCGACGCGACGACGTCGCCGAGCTCCGGCATCGAGTCGCGGTCGACGTGCTCGACGTAGATGTCGATGATCCCGCCGCAGGTCAGGCCGACCGCGAACGCGTCGTCGTCGGTGACGCCGTAGCGCTGCAGCACCGGCTTGCGCTCGGCGACCACCTCCTGCGCGAGCTCGTAGACCGCGCCTTCCACGCAGCCGCCGGACACGCTGCCGGCGACCGTGCCGTCCGGCGCGACGACCATCGCGGCGCCCGGCGCGCGCGGAGCCGACGAGAAGGTGGCGACCACGGTGCCGAGCCCCACGGTCTCCCCCGCGGACCAGCGGCGGAACACGTCGTCCAGTACGTCACGCATCGGAAATCTCCCCGAGCAGTCGTTCCAAGGTGGCCAGGCTGTGCCCGGCCAGGAGCCGGTCGATGTGGGGCAGCGCGGCCACGATGCCCGACTGGACCGGAGCGTACCCCGCGCGGCCGGCGTGCGGATTCACCCAGAATACGGCGTGCGCGAGCCGGCGCAGCTGCGCGAGCTGCTCGCCGAGCAGGCCGGTGTCGCCGCGTTCCCAGCCGTCGGAGAACACCGTGACCACGGCGCGGCGCGCCACCCCGCGCCGGCCCCAGCGGTCGAGGAACACCTGGAGCGTCTCGCCGAGCCGGGTCCCGCCGGCGAAGTCCGGCACGGCCGAGCCCGCCGCGAGCATCGCGCGTTCCGGATCGCGCTGCCGCAGCTGCCGCGACACCCGGGTCAGCCGCGTGCCGAGCGTGAACACCTCGACGGACGGCGGGGCGGCCCGCGTCAGGACGTGGGCGAACCGCAGCAGGGCGTCGGCGTACGGGCTCATCGAGCCGGAGACGTCGATGAGCAGCACCACCCGCCGTGGCCGCCTGCCGCGCCGGGCGTGCACCAGCTTGAGCGGTTCGCCGCCGCTGGCCAGCATGGCGCGCAGCGTGCGCGACGGGTCGAGGCGGCCACGCCGCGCCGGGGTCCGCCGGGCGGCCGGGCGCCGCGGGAGCGCCGGCTTCAGGGTGGCCAGCAGCTCGCGGAGGTGTTCGCGTTCGGCGGTGGTCAGCTCGGCGAGGTCGCGATGGCGCAGGACTTCCTGGGCGCTGGCGGCGACTTTCAGCTGGTCAGAGCCTTCGCCGCCCTCGGCGTCCGCGCCTTCCGCGGCGGCCAGCGGGGCGATCCTGGCCTTCTTCGGCGCAGCGGACGTCGCCCGCTTCGGAGTGCTGGTCTCGATCGAAAACCACTGGCTGAAGGCTTCTTCGTAGTACGGGAGGTCGTCGGGGCTGGAGCACAGCGTCAGCCGCCCGGCCCAGTAGAGCTGGGTGGGCTCGGCGACGTCGATCTCGGCGACGGCAGTGAGGTAGGCCTGCACGCGGTGCGCGTCGCAGGCGACACCGGCTTCGCGCAACGCGGCGGCGAACCCGGCGTACCCGGCGACGGGATCGGCGGCAGTGGTCACCCGTCCATTGTGCGCTCGATCGTGCGTTATCGGTGTCCCGGCGAGGAGTCGAACCTCGGACCTCGGCGTTCGTAGCGCCGCGCTCTGTCCTGCTGAGCTACCGGGACAAGGGCGGTCTGCGCACGCACCCCTCCCCGGGCAGGCGCGCAGACCGCGCTCTTCGCCGCGGCCGACCCAAGGTAGCGGCGGGTGGGCGCGAAGAGCTCTTCGGAAAGAAAAGGGAATTTCAGCGAACGACGCGGGAGATCGCGCCGCAGGGGTTCCGGTCTTGCCGTCGGGTCACGATCTCCTCCTCTCGGTGGGGCGTGATGTGCTGGTGAAAGAAGGATGCCCGAGTCCGCCGGGAGCGGCAACGCAATTAACGACGCCCGCCTCGGTGGTCCTTTGTGGACCATCGAGGCGGGCGCCGGGTACCGCGGTCAGGCAGCGGCCTTGAAGCCGGGCTGGATGTTCGCGCAGCCCCGCAGCCCCGCTCCCTTGTTCAGCTCCAGGAGCGGCGGCAGGGTCTTCTGGGTGTAGGCCTTGAGCTCCGCCAGCTTCGCGTCGTCGACCAGGTCACGCCGGACGTGGTAGCTGACCCAGTTGCGCGAGTCGATGGTCAGGTTGCCGATCGGCGGGTTGACGAAGATCGTCGCGTATTCGCGCTCGAACCGCGGGTCCTGGTCGAAGCCCAGCGTGCTGATCCACGAACCGATGAACGTGACCAGCGCGGGCTTGGCCTGGTCGAACACGTAGTTGCGGACGCCGGTCACGTCGGACTCGTGCAGGTAGTCGGCGACCTGCTTGTCGCCGAGGCCGGCCAGGTCGAGCACCCGGAGGCGGCTGCCCAGCGACGTCCCACCGAGGTCGATCAGGCCGACCTGGGCGGAGTCCGGCAGCTTGAGGATGTCCGCGAGGCCGTTGATGGTCCGGGCGTCGCGCTCGGCGACGATGCACATCGCCGTCTTGACGTTGGCGCGGTAGGAGGTGCCCTGGTCGTAGAGCCCGCTCACCGAGCTGACCAGCGCCACCACCAGCAGGCAGGCGAGCACGATCCGGCCGCGCAGGCGGGCCGCGGCCAGTGCCTCGACGACCACGATCGCGCCGCCGAACGCACCGAGCGTCCAGACCGGTGTGGCGAACCGCAGCTGCCCCATCCAGTCGAACTCGAGCACGATGTAGGCGGCCACGGTGAGCCCGAACGGCACCAGCAGGGCGACCAGCCCGGTGCGCAGCCGCGACGGCCGGACCATCAGCAGCACCAGGCACGCGACGGCGACCGCGACGATCAGCCAGCCCACGTACGAGACGATTTCGCCGGGACGGGCGAGGTCCTCGACCGTCGGCGGCTCCTGGCCCTTCGCGACGGCGGTGTTCGGGACGAGGCGGCCGAACTCGAACCAGCGGAAGACCAGGTAGGCGGCGTACGGGACGGCGAAGCCGGCGACCGAGAGCACGACCGCGCGGACGCTGCGGCCGAGCAGTTCCCGCTTGAGGAACAGCAGGACGACGATCGGGTACGCGCCGGCGTAGATGATCCCGTCGGGCCGGGTCAGCGCGGCGAGCACGGCGATCAGCCCGGTGCCGACGGCGATCTGGGTGTCGAGGAGTCGGCCGCCGTGGACCGCGCGCAGGATCAGCACCGCGAGGGCGGCGACCGTGAGCGCGTAGAAGGAGTTCTCCAGCCCGGAGAAGCACCAGATGACGAACGACGGGATCGCGGCGAGCGCGGCCCCGGCGACGAAGGTGATGAGGGCCGGGCGGCGGCTGAGCACCTTCGCCCCGGCGTAGAAGAGCACGAGGATGCCCGCGCAGCAGGCCAGCGCGAGTGCCTTCGGGAAGAGGATCTGGTCGGAGACGCCGAAGAGCGTGCCGTGGTCGAACAGGCCGACGAGCTTGCCGAGGGCGAGCAGGATCATCCAGGTCGGGTTGGAGTACCCCTCGACCGGCGCGGCACCGGGCTGGAGCACCGGCCCGAAGCCGTCGGCGACGTTGCGCGAGTAGGCGAACGTGATGGCCGAGTCGTCGATCAGCCAGTGACCGTAGAGGGAGGCGTGCACGGCGATCAGCGCGGTGCCGCCGAGGACCGCGGCCACCGCGGCGAGCTTGCCGCGCCAGCCTTGCCCGGTGGTCGCCGGCCCGGCCGGCCCCGGCCGATCGGGCTCGGTTTCCGACGGCGGCCTGGTCTCCGTCGTCTCCGCCACGCTCATCCGCAGGTTCTCCCTCGCTTCGACCACACCCGGTCCCCGACCCGGGCGGTCAGGCGAACAAGGCGTCGAGTTTCGCCCGGACCCGGTCGAGGTCTTCGCTGTATTTCAGGACGGCTCCGAGCGTTCGGGCCGCCGTTGCCGCGTCCAGCTCGTCACGCTGAAGAGTCAACAAAGCGCGCGCCCAATCGAGCGACTCCGCCACTCCCGGCGGTTTCAGCAGATCCATTTCACGGAGCCGATGCACCGCTTCAGCGATTTGCCGAGCCAGAGCCTCACTTACCCGCGGGATCCTACGGCGCAGGATTTCGACCTCCCGCACCAGGTCCGGGTGTTCCAGCCAGTGGTAGAGGCAGCGGCGTTTCAGTGCGTCGTGCACCTCGCGGGTCCGGTTGGAGGTGAGGACCACCAGCGGCGGATGCTCGGCGCGGACTTCGCCGTACTCGGGAATGGTCACGGCGTGTTCATCGAGCAGTTGCAGGAGAAACGCTTCGAATTCGTCATCGGCGCGGTCGATCTCGTCGATCAGCAGGACGCACGGGGTGGTGATCAGGGCCTGCAGCAGGGGCCGGGCCAGCAGGAACCGCTCGGTGTAGAGCGAGCGCTCCGCGGCCTCGACGTCGAGGTGCCCCTCCCCGGCCGCCTCGAGCGCGCGCAGGTGCAGGAGCTGGCGCGGGAAGTCCCATTCGTAGAGGGCCTGGGCGGCGTCGATGCCTTCGTGGCACTGGAGGCGGATGAGCGGCCGCTCCAGCGCGGTGGCCAGGGCCAGGGCCAGTGACGTCTTGCCGGTGCCGGGCTCGCCCTCGCAGAAGAGCGGGCGGCCCATCCGCAGGGCGAGGAAGCCGGCGGTCGCGAGCCCGTCATCGGCGAGGTAACCGGTCGCGTCGAGGGCGGCGGCGAGTTCTTCGGGCGAGTCCGTCACGCTGTCGATCGTAGGTCTTCACGCGGGCCCCGCCAGATCAGCGGGGCGATCGACGTCCCGGCCGCTGCCGAGGTCGCCGCACTCGACCAGGGTGAGGTCGGCGCGGGTGGCGAGCCAGTCCCGGGCCCCGCGATCCCCCCGGGCGGCGCCGGCGATCTCCCCCCACCAGCGGCGGCCGAGCAGCACGGGGTGGCCGGGCACGCCGTCGTAGGCCGCGCGGGCGACGGCTTCGGCGGAGGCGTGGGCGGTGACGCGGGCGATCACGTCGGCGCCGACCCACGGGAGATCGACGAGGTGGACCAGCGCGGCAGCGGGCTGGCCGGTGCCTTCGGTCCGTTCGGTCCGTTCGGTTCGTTCCAGGGAGGCCAGGCCGGCACGCAGGGAGGCGCCCATGCCGGTCGCCCAGTCCTCGGCTTCGACGGCTTGGGCGGGATCGGGCAGCAGGGCCCGGACTTGCTCGGCGGAGGCCCCGACGACGACCCGCACGGGCGCACACCCGGCGGCGGTCAGCGTGCGGAGGGCACGGAGGACGAGGGGTTCGCCGTCCAGCTGGACGAGAGCTTTCGGGCCACCGAAGCGACGACCCGCACCGGCGGCGAGCAGCAGCCCGGCAACCGGCGGAAGAGAAGAAGGGCCGGTCATGAGGGCGCCCCCGCCGAGGCGACAGCCGGGACGGCTGCGGGCGCCGGCGCCGGTTGCTCGGCCACCAGCACGGTGCGGGGCGGCTGCTCAGCCACGGGCGTGGTCGGGGGCGCCGACCGCCAGGTCCGCTTCGATGGCCCGGGCCGTCTCCAGCAGGGGCGGGACCAGGTCCCTCTGCACCGACTCCGCCGTGGTGCGGCTCGCGTGGGTCGACAGGTTGACCGCGGCCACCACCCGGCCCGTGCGGCCGCGGATCGGCGCGGCCACCGACCGGAGGCCTTCCTCCAGCTCCTGGTCCACCATCGCCCAGCCCTGGCCGGCCACCTTGGCCAGCTCCGCGCGCAGGTGCGCGGGGGCCGTCACCGTGTGGTCCGTCAGCCGGTCCAGGCTGGCCACCAGGAAGTACTCCTCCAGCTCCGCCTCGCCGAGCCCCGCCAGCAGGACGTGACCCATCGAGGTCGCGTACGCCGGGAAGCGGGTGCCCACGTTGATGCTCACCGTCATGATCCGCGAGACCGCCACCCGCGCCACGTACACGATGTCGGTGCCTTCCAGCACCGAGACCGAGCTCGACTCGTGGACGCCCGCGGACAGGTGCTCCAGGTGGGGCTGGGCCACCTCCGGCAACGTCATGCTCGACAAGTACGCGTAGCCGAGCTCCAGCACCCGGGCCGTCAGCGAAAAGTACTTGCCGTCGGTGCGGACGTAGCCCAGGTCGGCCAGGGTCAGGAGGAACCTCCTCGCCGCCGCGCGGGTGAGGCCCGTCGAACGGGCCACGTCGCTCAACGTCAGCTCGGACGCGCCCGCGTGGAACGCCTTGATCACGGCCAGCCCGCGCTCCAGCGACTGCACGTGGTGGGCACCGCGGTGCGCCGGTTCGCTGTCCAGCCGGACGTCCAACGACGGCCTGGTCACGTCCATGCCCGGCACCCTATCCGGCGTCCCTCGGCAGGGCGCTCGGCTCGCCGAGCTCGGCCAGGGTGCGCTGGGCGATGGCGAACGCCGCGTTCGCCGCCGGCGCTCCGGCGTAGACCGCCGTGTGCAGCAGGACCTCGCCGATCTCCGCCGCCGTCAGGCCGTTGCGGACCGCCGCCCGGACGTGCATCGCCAGCTCGTTGTGCGCCTGCAGCGCCGTCAGGGCCGCCAGCGTCACGCAGCTGCGCGTGCGGCGGTCCAGGCCGTCGCGGGCCCACACCGACCCCCACGCACCCTCGGTGATGTAGTCCTGGAACGGACGGCTGAAGTCCGTGGTGCCCGCGACCGCGCGGTCGACGTGCTCGTCGCCGAGCACTTCGCGCCGCACCTTCATGCCCTGCTCGTGGCGGTCCGTCACGCTCGCTCCAAGTGGTCCAGGATCAGCCGGGTGAACTCCGCCGGCTGCTCGTAGTTGCCCAGGTGCGCGGCGTTCGCCACGACCTCCAGCCGCGCGCCCGGGATGCCCTCGGCGATCGGCCGCGCGTGCTCGTCCGGGGACGTGGCCGGGTCCTCCGCACCCGCGATGACCAACGTCGGCGCGGAGATCTTCGGCAGGGTGTCGAGCTGGTCCATCCGCTCGATGGCGCCACAGCAGGCCGCGTAGCCCTCGGCCGGGACGGCCGCGATCATCGCGCGCAGGAACTCGGCCCGGTCCGGGTGCCGCTCGACGTACCCCGGGGTCAGCCAGCGGCGCACCCCGGCCTCGGCCACCGCGGCGGTGCCCTCGGCGCGGACGGTGCGGGCCCGCTCCGCCCACATCGACGGCGGCCCGAGCTTCGCCGACGTGCAGCACAGCACCAGGCTCGCGACCCGGTCCGACGCGTGGACGCCGAGCCACATCCCCGTCATGCCGCCGAGCGACAGGCCCACGTGGTGCGCCCGCTCGACGCCGAGTTCGTCGAGGAGCGCCAGGACGTCGGTGCCCAGGTCTTCGAGCTCGTAGGGACCCGGCGGCACCGGCGACCCGCCGTGCCCCCTCGCGTCGTAGCGGACCACCCGGAAGCCGCGCTCCACCAGCGGCGCGACCTGGGGCTCCCACATCCGCACGTCGCTGCCGAGCGACCCGCCGAACACGACCACCGGCGCGTCCCCGGGGCCGGCCACGACCCGGTGCAGCTTCACGGCGCTCACGGCATCACACCCGGAAGAAGACGGTCTCGCCGTCTCCCTGCAGCCGCACGTCGAAGCGGTAGCCGTCGCCGGTCTTCGCCGCGATCAGCGTGCCGCGCCGCTCCTCCGGCACCGTCGCCAGCACCGGGTCGCCGGAGTTGTCCTGGTCTTCGAAGTAGATCCGCGTGACGACCCGGTGGAGCAGGCCGCGCGCGAACACCGAGACGTCGATGTGCCGGGCCTGCGTGGTGCCGCCCTCACCCGGCAGGACGCCCGGGAGCAGCGTGAAGATCCCGTAGGTGCCGTCGGTCTCCGTCGGGCAGCGGCCGAAGCCGCGGAACTCGCCGTTCGCCGTGCCGCGCGGGTCGTCCGGGTGGCGGAAGCCGCCGTCCGGGTCGGCCTGCCACGTCTCGATCATGGCGTCCGGGACCGGGTCGCCGTGGCCGTCGCGAACGGTCCCGCGGATCCAGAACGCGCCCGGCGTGCCCTCGGGCACGACGTGCGGACCGTCGGGCCAGGGCAGCCCGATCGAAAGGTACGGGCCGACGGTCTGCGAAGGGGTGGGCAGCAGCCTGGTCATCAGTCTTCGTCCTCCTCTTCCTCTTCGAACACCGACGCGTCGCGCCCGCGCAGCACGATGTCGAACTGGAACCCGAGCGCCCACTCGGCCTGCGTGATGTCGTGGTCGTAGCGCGAGACCATCCGCTGCCGGGCCTTCTCGTCCGGGATCGAGTTGAAGATCGGGTCCTGCGAGAACAGCGGGTCGTCCGGGAAGTACATCTGGGTGACCAGCCGCTGCGTGAACGCCGAGCCGAACACCGAGAAGTGGATGTGCGCCGGGCGCCAGGCGTTGTCGTGGTTCTTCCACGGGTACGCGCCGGGCTTGATGGTGGTGAAGGTGTAGCGGCCGTCGCTGTCGGTCAGGGTGCGGCCGACGCCGTCGAAGTTCGGGTCTAGCGGGGACGGCCAGCGGTCGCCGGTGTGCCGGTAGCGGCCGCCCGCGTTCGCCTGCCAGATCTCGACGAGCGAGTCGCGCACCGGGCGGCCTTCGCCGTCGAGGAGGCGCCCGGTGACGATGATGCGCTGGCCCTGCGGTTCGCCGGCATGCTGCCGGGTCAGGTCGTTGTCGTGCTCGCCGAGCCGGCCGGGACCGAGCAGCGGGCCGGTGACCTCGGTCAGCATCTGCGGGAGCAGGACGAGGTCCTGCTTCGGGTACCGCAGTGCCGTGGAGCGGTAGCCGCTGGAGTCGAGGGGCGGGTGAGTGCCTTCGGGGTCTTCCCCGTAGCGCGGCAGCCTGAAATCGGTCGGAGTGGCCATTGCTGTTCTCCCTTACCGGCCTTCGAGGACGACGGCCAGCCCCTGGCCGACGCCGATGCAGATGGCGGCGAGTCCCCAGCCCCCGCCGCGGCGGTGCAGGTCGTGGGCCAGGGTGCCGAGGATCCGGCCGCCGGACGCGCCGAGCGGGTGCCCGATGGCGATCGCGCCGCCGTGGGTGTTCACGATCTCCGGGTCGAGGTCCTTCCAGTCGCGCAGGCAGGCCAGCGACTGCGCGGCGAACGCCTCGTTGAGCTCGACCGCGGCCAGGTCGTCCCAGCCGATGCCGGCGCGTTCGAGGGCGATCTCCGCCGCGCGCACCGGGCCGATGCCGAAGACGTCCGGGTCGACGCCCGCCGCGCCGCGGCCGGCGATCCGGGCGAGCGGGACCTTGCTCAAGCGGCTCGCGGCGGCTTCGTCGCCGAGGAGGAGGGCCGAGGCGCCGTCGTTCAGCGGGGAGGCGTTGCCCGCCGTGACGGTGCCGTTTTCCGTGCGGAACACGGGCTTCAGCTTGGCGAGCTTCTCGGGGCTGGAGTCCGGGCGGATGCCTTCGTCGCGGGCCAGGTCCACGCCCTCGACCGGGACGACCAGGTCGTCGTAGAAGCCCTCGTCCCACGCCTTGGCCGCGTTGACGTGGCTGCGGGCGGCGAAGGCGTCCTGCTCGTCGCGGCCGATGCCGTAGCGCTCGGCGAGCTGTTCGGTGGACTCGCCGAGGGAGATCGTCCACTGCGAAGGCATCGCCGGGTTGACCATGCGCCAGCCGAGCGCGGTGTTGTAGAGGGTCTGGTTGCCCGTCGGGAAGGCCTTTTCCGGCTTCGGCATGACCAGCGGCGAGCGGGTCATGGACTCGACGCCGCCGGCGACGACGAGGGAGGCGTCACCGACCTGGATCGCGCGGCTGGCCTGGATGGCCGCGTCGAGGCCGGAGCCGCAGAGGCGGTTGACCGTGCTGCCCGGGACGGTCGTGGGCCAGCCGGCGAGGAGGGCGGCCATGCGGGCGACGTTGCGGTTGTCCTCGCCCGCGCCGTTCGCGTCGCCGAGGGTCACCTCGTCCACTGTGGACGGATCGAGGTCGTTCCGCTGCTGCAGAGCACGCAGGACCCCGGCGGCGAGGTCGTCCGGGCGGACGCCGGCCAGCGCGCCGCCGTAGCGGCCGAACGGGGTGCGGATCGCGTCGAGGATGTAGACGTCGGTCATGCGCTTGCCTTCTCCAGGTCTCGCAGGAGGGTCAGCTCCTGCTCCGTGGGGGCCGGGGTGGTCTCGAGGTCGTCGGACACCTTCAGTTTCCACCCCGTGGCCGCGATGGCGCTGTCGAGGTCCACGCCGGGGTGGAGCTGAGTCAGCGTCAGCTCCGCCGTCTCCGGGTCGGGGCGCAGGAGGCCCAGGTCCGTCACCACCAGGGTCGGGCCTTGGCCCGGGAGGCCCAGCTTTTCGCGGTCGCCCTTGCCGGTTCCGTGGCCGAACGACGTCACGAAATCGACCTTCTCCACGAAGGCGCGCGGGTTCTGGCGCAGGACGATGAACACCTCGCCGCACGAAGCCGCGATCTCCGGGGCGCCGCCCGCTCCCGGCAACCGGACCTTCGGGTCGTGGTAGTCCGAGCCGATCACCGTCGTGTTGATGTTGCCGAACTTGTCCAGCTGGGCCGCGCCCAGGAAGCCCACGTCGATGCGGCCGGGCTGGAGCCAGTAGTTGAACACCTCGGGCACGCTGATCACCGCGTCCGCCGTGTCGGCCAGCTCGCCGTCGCCGATGGACAGCGGCAGGCGGGACGGCTTGGCGCCCAGGCAACCGGATTCGTAGATCAGCGTCAGGTTCGGCGCGTGCGCGCGGCGGGCGAGGTTCGCCGCCTTGCTCGGCAGGCCGATCCCGACGAAGCAGGACATTCCGTCGCCGAGGGCGCGGGCGGCCGCGACGCTCATCATCTCGTCGGCCGAGTACTCGGCGCTCATGCCTTCACCCCGGTCAGCTCGTTCAACCACTTCGTGAACTCCTCGCGGTCGCGCCCGATCTTGTCCCACGCCTGGTACGCCGCGTTGTCCCGCTCGTAGTACCCCGCCGCGTACGACGGCTTCGCGCCGCCCGGGACCTCGGCCACCGCCGTGACCACCCACGCCGGGAGCACGACCGCGCCCGGGCGGGGTTCCAGCTCGTCCACGATCTCCTCGACCGTCACCAGGGACCGCTTCGCCGCCAGTACCGCTTCCTTCTGGACACCGGTGATGCCCCACATCTGGACGTTGCCGGCGCGGTCGGCGCGCTGGGCGTGGACGATCGAGACGTCGGGGTTCAGCGCCGGGACCGCCGTCAGCTTCTCGCCGGTGAACGGGCACGTGATCGGCTTGATCGTGGCCGTCTGCGCCGGGAGGTCGGTGCCCGTGTAGCCGCGCAGCACCGCGAACGGCAGGCCGGACGCGCCGGCGACGTACCGGTTCGCCATGCCCGCGTGGCTGTGTTCCTCGATCTCCAGCGGTACCGGCCACTCGTGCTGGACGGCGTCGCGGAAGCGGTGCAGCGAGCCGACGCCCGGGTTGCCGCCCCACGAGAAGATCAGCTTGCGCGCGCAGCCCGCGCCGATGAGCTGGTCGTACACGATGTCGGGGGTCATCCGCACCAGCGTGAGATCCCGGCGGCGCTGCCGGATGATCTCCTGCCCGGCCGCGACCGGGATGAGGTGCGTGAACCCTTCGAGCGCGACGGTGTCGCCGTCGTGCACCAGCCGGGCCACGGCCTCCTCCAGCGACAGCAGCTCCGCCATCACACCCTCCACACCGTCCGGAGTGTTCGCATCACGCACACTCGTTCTGCCACCGAACTTAGCATGGCGACCGGTGGCCCGACCAGACGTCTTCCACCCAATGGATGACGCACGCAGGTCGAAGGAGAAAGCTGTCAGCCGATCCGGACCAAGCGCGAGCCGTGCGGCGGCACCGAAGAAGCCGTCCACGAGCCCCGGAACCGCCCGAGGTCCTTGCGCGCGACGAGGTCACGCACCGGCCGCGCCCCGTCGAAGTCCACCGTGATGTCCGCGGGCGCGGAGCCCAGGTTGTAGACGGCGGCGTACGTCCGGCCGTCCGGCGCGCGCTTCGTCCACACCTGATGGTCGCCGCCGGTCACCCGAGTCGGGTAGGTGCCGACCTGGTCGACCCGGATGACCTCGGGATTCGTCAGGATCGACACGGCGGACGCGTCGAGGAACCAGATGTCACCCCCGACGTACAGCGGCGACGACGCCATGGACCAGAACGTCATGACGCTCTGCCGCTCGACGTCGGAGATCCCGTCCTGGATGCCGCTGCCCGTGTTGTTGCTGATCGGCATCGAGTCCAGGTCCGGCCGGTACCGCGGCCCGAACACGCCCAGCCAGTCCGGCAGGTCCGCCCACCGCGCCTTCACCGAGCTGTCCCAGCTGGACACCGTCTCGCAGTAGCACTCGACGTCCGTGTCGACGCGTACCCCGTTCGCGTAGGGGGCCAAGGAAGAACCGATGGACCGCGGCACCGGCCACGCGCTCGCGGTCAGCCACATCGGCCGCCGCGCGTGGTCGATCGCCGCCGACCAGGCCCGGATGTCGGCGACGTTGTCCGCGGTCGTCCCGTCGACCTTGACGAAGTCGACGCCCCAGGACGCGAAGCGGGCCACGACCGAGTCGTAGTACTTCTGGGCGCACGGGTTCGTGAAGTCGACCTTCCAGTTGCCGCCCCAGCCGTTCGACGGCGTCAGCGGCCGGTACGCGATGTCCTGCGCGTGGCACGACGTGCCGAGGATCGGCGCGTTCTTGTCGTAGACCTCCTTCTCGAGGCCGGTCACGGCGTACAGGCCGAGCTTCAACCCGAGCGAGTGCACATACGAAGCCAGCGCCGGAATGCCGGCCGGGAACCGCGCCGGATCGGGGTCGGGGATGCCGTTGACGTCGGTGTGGAACACCCAGGACGGCGAGGCGTTCCAGCCCGAGTCGATGTTGACGTAGGTGTAGCCCGCGGCCTTGAGCTTGCCCGCGAGAGTGGCCGCCGCGTCGCGGACGTGCGACTCGTTCAGCCACGAAGTGCCGTAACCCGCGCGGGTCGACGACTCGAGGCTCCAGCTGCTCCAGCCCATGAACGGCGTGACGAACGGCGTCCGCGCGCCGGCCGGCGGCACCAGGAAAGCCGAAACACCCAGGACGGCGAGGAAAACGGAAAGGAGGCGCTTCATCGGACACTCCTCGATAGGGGACCTACTCCTTGAGCCCGCTCGCCGCGATCCCGCGGACGATGAACCGCTGGGCGACCAGGAACATCGCGACCAGCGGCGCGATGGTGACCAGAGCGCCGGCGAACAGCGCCGGCAGGTTGACCGATTGCGCGGTCAGGAACGTCGAAAGCGCGATCTGCGCGGTCCACGACGACGGGTCCTGCCCGATGACGAGGGGCCACAGGAACGCGTTCCAGCTTTCGATGAACATCAGCGCGCCGAGGGACGCGATCATGCTCCCCGAGTTCGGCAGGACCAGGCGCCGGTAGACGCCGAGGTGGCCGAGCCCGTCGAGCCGGCCGGCCTCTTCGAGCTCGACGGGGAACCGCAGGTAGAAGTTGCGGAACAGGATCACCGTGAACGCGCTGAACAGGTTCGGCGCGATGATGCCCCACTCCGTGTTGACCCCGCCCATCGAGCCGACGACGACGAACGTCGGCACGAACGTCACCGACTGCGGGATCATCAGCGTGACCAGCACGTACGTGAACACGGCACGACGCCCCGGGACGTTGATCCTGGCCAGCGCGTACCCGGCCATCGAGCCGAAGAGCGTGCCGACCGGTGCGGTCACCACGGCGATCAGGAACGAGTTCCCCAACGAGTGCGCCATGGGCACCGACGTGTCGGCGAACAGGTCGCCGAAGTTCACCCACGACAGCGGGTCCGGCAGCCACGACCAGTCCGGCGAGCCGACCTGCTGCCGGGTCATCAGCGCGTTGCGCAGCATGATGTAGAACGGCAGCAGGAAGATCACCGAAAGCACCGACGCGAAGACGTACTTCGGCGCCTTCCGGTAAACCGGGAGGACGGCCATCAGTCCTTCTTCCCGAAGCCGACGAACCGGCCCTGCAGCAGGGTGATCACGATGATGAGCACGGTGAGCAGGAACGCCCCCGCCGAGCCGACGCCGTAGTTCTGGTCGCCGAGCGCGGAGTCGTAGAGGTAGACGAGCGGCGGCTTCACCGGCGCGGTCGCCGTGCCGGAAAGCCCGGTGCCGAACAGGTTGTAGAACTCGTCGAACGCCTGGAACGCCGCAATGAGGATCAGCAGCAGCACCGCCACGGACGTGTTCCGCAGCTGCGGCAGCGTGATGTAGCGGAAGGCCTGCCACTTCGTCGTGCCGTCCAGCTCGCCGGCTTCGTACAGCGACGGCGGGATCGCCTGCAGCCCGGCCATGAAGAGGATCATGTACAGCCCGACCTGCAGCCACAGCCGCAGTGTCACGACCGCGACCCAGTACACCGGCGGGCTCGTCGTCGACAGCCACGGCACGGGATCGGCGCCGAACATTCCGCCGACGACGTTCGCGACGCCGGAGGGCAGCCCGTTGAACAGCGCCATCTTCCAGACCAGCGCCGCGACGACGTAGGACACCGCCGCCGGGATGAGGAACACCGTCCGGAAGAACGCCCGGCCGCGGCGGATGCTGTTGATCAGCACCGCCAACCCGAGCGACGCGACGAAGGTGATCGGCACGATGAAGACCGTGAAGATCGCGATCGTCGACAGCGACGTCAGGAAGGCGTCGTCGCCGAGCAGGAACGCGTAGTTGCCGAAGCCGATCCAGTGCCCGAGCGTGATGGTGCCGCGGGCGTCGTTGAAGCTGAGCAGGAAGCTCCAGCCGATGGCGACGTACTTGAACAGCCCCAGCCCGAGCACGACCGGGCCGGTGAGCACCGCGAACGCGCCGATCGCACGCCAGTCGCGACGCGGGCGCCGCTTCTTCGCCGGCGTCACCGGGACCGCCGGCGCCTCCACCACGGCCGTCATGCCAGCTGCTTGTCGACTTCGGCCTGCGCCTTCTTCGCCGCGTCGCCGAGCTCGGCGGCCGGGTCGGCCTGCCCGTTGGCGATCTTCGTCGCGGCCTGCAGGAACAGCGTCGCCGACGCCTTGTTCCACAGGCCCGAATAGGACTTGCCGAACTGCTGCGAGATCGTCACGGCGTCCTTCGCGGAACCGCTGGAGAACTCGGTCGTCCGCGCCGCGACCTCCTTGCGGGCCGGGATGTGGAAGCCGTACTTGACGCACCAGTCCTTCTGGAGGTCGGCGTTCTTGATCCACAGCCAGTCGATGTACTTCTTGACGGCGTCCAAGTTCGGCGACTTCGCGTTCGCGAGCTGGTACCAGCCACCCACCCGGGCGACCTGCTTGCCGGTGTCCCCGAACTTCGGCCACGCGACGACGCCGAAGTCGTCACCCAGCGCCTTCTTGATGTCCGGCAGCGACCACAGGCCGCCCCACTGCATCGCCGTGGCACCTCCGGTGAACGCGCCCGGGTCGGACCAGTCGGTCGGATAGCCCTGGAGCAGGCCGCCGGTGTCGTGCAGCTGCTTAAGCCCGCCGATCGCGGCGATCGCCTCGGGCGAGGCGAACGCGACCTTCTTGCCGCTCGAGTCGAAGAAGTCGCCGCCGGACGACCAGAGCAGGAGCGTCGCCGCTTCGCCGACGCCGTCAGTGCCGACGTACAGGCCCTTCTGCTTGCCGGTGGTCAGCTTCCGCGTCGCTTCGAGGAGCTCGGCGAACGTCCGCGGCGGCTGGATTCCCGCCGCCCGCAGGGCGCTCTTGCGGTAGTACAGCATCATGACGTCGTCGATCATCTTGACGCCGTAGACCTTGCCCTCGACGGTCGCGGTGTCCAGCGCGGCCGGGCTGAAGTCGGCTTTGACCGGGCCGACAACGTCGTCAAGCGGGGCGAGCAGGCCGTTCTTGACGTTCTGGTAGCGGAAGTCCCCCAGCTCGAACAGGTCCGGCGCCTGCGCGGTGAGCATCGCCGAGTTCAGCTTGGTCTCGTAGTCGCCGGCGATCCAGCTGACGTTGACCGCGATGTCCGGGTTGGCCTGGGTGAACTCCTGGGCGTACCGCTGGACCGCTTGCTGCGTCCCGGATTCGCCGTACGCGTGGTACCACTGCTGCAGCGTGGTCTTCGCCCCCGAAGAGGCGTTCTTGTTCAACGGGTCCGAAGTGCAGCCCGCGAGGGCCGCTCCCCCGGCGAAGAGGACGGAACCGACCAGGAAGCTTCGACGATTCAGTCTGAATGCCTCAGGGCTCACGGTGTCTCCTTAGACGCTGTCGAACACGAAAAGGCTCTGGACGGCGACGGCGGCGGCGCCCCGGGCCCACTCCTCGAACGGCAGCGGCCGGATGACCAGGCCACACCGGGCGGCGCTGCCGAACGCCTGGACCGCGAAGGTCCGGCGGATCTGCTCCTCGAACAGGTCGTAGGTGGCGACGCCTTCGCCCGAGACGACGACCCGTTCCGGGCCGAACAGGTTGACCAGCGCGGCCAGCCCGAGGCCGATCGCGTGGCCGGCCCCGGCGAACACCTCCCGCAGCGGCTCGTCGCCGCCGCGAGCGCGCGCCACGGCGTCTTCCATGGTCAGGGCGGGTTCCCCGGAGACGTCGCGGGCGCGCGTCAGGATCGCTTCGGTGGACGCGATCGCCTCGACGCAGCCCCGCCCGCCGCAATGGCAGGACGGGCCGCCGTCGGCGACCGGGACGTGCCCGATCTCCCCGGCGACGCCGTGCGCCCCGCGGACCAGGTCACCGTTCACCACGAGCGCGCTGCCGATGCCGGCGCCCACGGTGACCAGCGCGAACGACGACGTCCCGACCCCTTCCCCGAACCACTGCTCGGCGACGGCGAGGGCCTTGACGTCGTTTTCGAGGGTCACGGCCAGCCCGGTGGCGTCCTCGAGGAGTTCGGCCAGGGGGACGTCCCGCCAGCCGAGGAACGGGGAGTACCGGACGACGCCGGACGCCCGGTCGACGTCGCCGGACACCGCGACGCCCAGGCAGTAGGCGCGCTCGCGGAGGTCGCCGGACAGCAGCTCCCCGACGAGATCGGCCAGTGCGCGGACGACGTGCTCGACGTCATGGCCGCTCAGCGCGTGGTGGGCGCTGGCCCGGACGTCGGCGCGCAGGTCGGTGACCACGCCGATGAGGTCGTCGCCGGTGATCTTGACGCCGACGAAGTACTCGCGGTCCGGGCGGATCGCGAGGGGGTTCGCGGGGCGGCCGGCCCCGGGGGCGGTGCGGCCTCCGGAGGCGAGTTCTTCGAGGTAGCCGGCTTCGATGAAGGGCCGCGCCGCCTTGGTGACCGCGGCGGAGGAGAGCCCGGTGCGGCGGGCGACGTCCACGCGCGAAACCGGCCCCTCGGTCAGGACCGTGGTGAACACGGTCGCGGCCGCGGGACTGGTGATCGGCGCCCTTGCCGGTGCACTGCGAGGCATGGCCGGAAGGGTAGAGAGATTTAATTAACTTCGTCAAGAATTTATTTCTGTGCTGGTCAGCTCTACGCTGTCGGGCATGTCGCTCGTCGAACACGACCCCGCGCACCGGCTCTGGCTGCTGCGCACCCCCGAAAGCTCGTACGCCTTCCGGCTGGACGCCGACGACCGTCCGCGGCACGTCCACTGGGGCCCGCCGCTGACGCTCGCCCAGGCCACGCAGGTCGCCGCGCGCCGCAACCCGGCCGACAGCAGCTTCGACGAGCCCGGGGACGAGCGGCAGGAGCTCCCCGCCGAGGGCGGCGCGTTCTTCGGCGTCGCGGCACTGGCCGTCCGGTACGCCGACGGCACTTCGGCGCTCGAGTGGCGCTACGACGGCTTCGCGCTCGAAGACGACACGCTCGTCGTGCAGCTCACCGACCGGCACTACCCGCTGGAGCTGTCCCTGCACTACCGCCTCCGCGGCGACGTCGTCGAGCGCTGGACGTCACTGCGGCACACCGGTTCGGCGGAGCCCATCGCGTTGCTGCGCACGGATTCCGCGTCGTGGACACTCCCCCGGCGCGACGGCGTGCGGCTGAGCCGGACCTCCGGCGCGTGGAGCGCCGAGTACGGCCTGCTGCGGGAACCCCTGCCGGTCGGCGAAACCACGCTCACCAGCCGTCGAGGCGCCTCCAGCCACCAGGTCAACCCGTGGGTGATGCTCGACGCGGGCGACGCGACGGAGACCGCCGGCGAGGTGTGGAGCAGTGCGCTGACGTGGAGCGGGAGCTGGCGGATCACCGTGGAGCGCACGCACACCGGCCGCGTCACGTGGACCGGCGGGTTCGGGCACGAGCACGTCACCTGGCGGCTGCGGCCGGGCGAAACGTGGGAGACGCCGGTGTTCGCCGGGCTCTACGCGGCCGACGGCTTCGGTGGCACGAGCCGGCGGTGGCACGCCTACGTCCGCGAGTTCGTCCAGCCGCACCCCGATGAGCTGCGGCCGGTCGTCTACAACTCCTGGGAAGCGACCGGCTGGGACGTCGACGAGCGAACCGAAACCGAACTGGCGGCCGCGGCGGCTCGCGTCGGAGCCGAGCTGTTCGTCATGGACGACGGCTGGTTCGGCGCCCGCACCGGCGACTCGGCCGGGCTCGGCGACTGGACCGCCAACGAGCAGCGCTTCCCGGACGGGCTGGGGCCGCTGGCCGACGCGGTCCACGCGCACGGGATGCGGTTCGGGCTGTGGGTCGAGCCGGAGATGGTCAACCCGGACAGCGACCTCTACCGCGCGCACCCGGACTGGGTGCTGCACATGGCCAACCGCGAGCGCACGACGTTGCGCAACCAGCTCGTGCTGAACTTCGCGCGGCCGGACGTCGCGGACTGGGCCCACAAGTGGCTCGACCGCCTGGTCGGCGAGCACGGCATCGACTACCTCAAGTGGGACATGAACCGCGCGTTCACCGAGGCGGGCTGGCCGGAGGCGGGTCCGGACGCGCACCGGCTGTGGGTCGGCCACGTCCAGGCGGTGTACGCGATCCTGGACCGGCTGCGCGCCGACCACCCGGACCTGCGGATCCAGGGGTGCGCGGGCGGCGGCGGGCGCACCGACCTGGGAATTCTCGCGCGCACCGACGAGATCTGGGCGTCGGACAACACCGACGCCGCCGACCGGATCACCATCCAGCACGGCTACGGCCAGCTTTACCCCGCGGGCACGATGTCGGCCTGGGTGACCGACAGCCCGAACCCGGCCACGAAGCGGGCAGCGCCGCTGAGCTTCCGGTTCCACGTGGCGATGGCGGGCGTGCTCGGCCTGGGCGGCGACCTGCCGCGCTGGACGCCGGACGAACTCGCCGAAGCAGCGTCCCTCGTGGCGCTGTACAAGGAGATCCGGCCGGTGGTGCAGCACGGCACGCTGTATCGGCTGGCGGATCCGGCGGTCTCGGCGCTGACGGCGGTGCAGTACGTGCTCGGCAACGACGTGGTCGTCTTCTTCTGGCGGCGGCCGACGGAGTTCGCGCGGCCGTTCACCCCGCCGCGGCTCGCCGGGCTGGATCCGGCCGGGTTGTACCGCGACCAGGACGGCGTCGGGCACCACGGCGCGGTGTTGCTGAGCCACGGCCTGGACGTCGATCTTCCCGGCAGCGGGTACGCGAGCGCGGTGGTGCGGCTGACGCGGGTGGGCTGAAATGTCGGTGACATCTGGGGCTTCGCCCCAGGTCGGGGGCTCCGCCACCCGAACCCCCGAAAACCGTCGGTGCCGTGACCTAGTCTGTCGGGGTGGCCAAGATCGCGGTGACCCGATGGATTCCCGACGACGCGGTGAAGCTCCTCGCCGAGGCAGGCGAGGTGGAGGTCTCCCCCGCCGATCGTCCACTGACGCCTGCCGAGCTGCACGAGTTCGCCGGCGGCGCGTCGGCCGTGGTCGGGATGCTGCACGACCGGCTCGACGGCGCGCTGGCCGACGCCGCCGGTCCCGGGCTGAAGGTGGTCGCGAACGTCGCCGTCGGGTACGACAACGTCGACGTCCCGGCGCTGGCTTCCCGTGGGATCGTCGTCACCAACACCCCGGGCGTGCTCACCGACGCCACCGCCGACCTCGCCTTCGGGCTGCTGCTCGCCGTCACGCGGCGCCTCGGCGAAGGCGAACGGCTGCTGCGCTCCCGCACGCCGTGGTCGTTCCACCTCGGCTTCCTGCTCGGCTCCGGGCTGCAGGGCAAGACGCTCGGCATCGTCGGGTTCGGGCAGATCGGGCGGGCGATGGCGAACCGGGCGTCGGCCTTCGGGATGTCCGTCGTCTACTCCGGACGGTCCAAAAAGGACACCAACGCCGAGTTCGTGTCGTTCGAGGAACTGCTGGCGCGCTCGGACGTCGTTTCGCTGCACTGCCCGCTGACGCCCGGGACGCGGCACCTCATCGACGCCGCCGCGTTGCGGGCCATGAAACCCGGCGCGTACCTGGTGAACACGACCCGCGGCCCGGTAGTCGACGAAGCCGCGCTGGCCGACGCGCTGGAAGCCGGGGAGATCGCCGGTGCCGCGCTCGACGTGTTCGAAAAGGAACCCGAGGTCGAACCGCGGCTGCTCGGCCGCGACGACGTCGTGCTCAGCCCGCACCTGGGCTCGGCGACGGTCGAGACCCGCACCGCGATGGCCGTGCTGGCCGCGCGCAACGTCGCGGCGGTGCTCGCCGGGCGTCCCCCGCTGACGGAGGTGAAGCCGTGACCCGTGTCGTCATCGCGCCCGACAAGTTCAAGGGCAGTCTCACCGCGGTCGAGGCCGCGGAGGCGATCGCGCTCGGCGTGCGCGATGCCTTGCCGGACGCGGAAATCGTCACCTGCCCGGTCGCCGACGGCGGCGAAGGCACCCTGGACGTGCTGGAGGCCGCGGGCGCGCGGATCGTGCGGCTGGCGGTCCGCGGGCCGCTCGAGGAGTCGGTGCAGGCGCGGTACGCGGTGTTGGACGGCACGGCGTACATCGAATCCGCGCGCGCGTGCGGCATCGAATTCGTCGAACCCTCGCCGGCGACGGCGCTGGCCGCGCACACCTGGGGCGTCGGCGAGCTGCTGGCGGACGCGCTGATCCACGGCGCGCGGCGGCTCGTGCTCACGGTCGGCGGCACGGCCAGCACCGACGGCGGCGCCGGGATGCTGGGAGCGCTGGGCGCCGGCGTGCTCGACGCGTTCGGTGCGCCGGTCGGCCTGGGCGGCGGCACGCTGACGCGAGTGGCGTCGACGGAGCTGACGCCGGTGCGGGAGCGGCTGGCGGGCGTGCGCGTGGCGGTCGCGACCGACGTGACGAACCCGCTGCTGGGCCCGGACGGCGCGGCGGCGGTGTTCGGGCCGCAGAAGGGCGCCGGACCTTCGGAGGTGGCGCTGCTCGACGAGGGACTGGGCCGGTGGGCCCACGCGCTGCAGGTGGGCGGCGCGCCGGACGTCTCGCGGGTGCCAGGATCGGGCGCCGGCGGCGGAGTGGCGGCGGCGGCGATCGCGCTCGGGGCGGGTGTCGAGTCCGGGTTCGATCTCATCGCCGGGCTGACCGGGGTCGACCAGGCGCTGGACGGCGCGGACCTCGTGATCACCGGCGAGGGATCACTGGACGAGCAGAGCTTGAACGGCAAGGCCCCAGCGGGCATCGCCGACCGGGCGCGGCCGCGCGGGGTGCCGCTGCTGGCGCTGGCGGGCCGGATCCAGCTCGACGCGGCGGGGCTGGCGCGGCTGGGTGTGGTGGGGAGCAGCGCGTTGATCGATCACGCGCCTTCGCTGGACCACGCTCGCCGTCATGCGGCGGAGTTGCTGCGGGTCCGGGCGGCGGCGCTGGTTCGCGCTTGGCGAGGGGGGTAGCGCGGGAGAGAAGAGATTCGCGCGGAGGTCGCGCACACCGGCCTGGCCGGCGAGCCCGCATGGGAGGGCGCGAGACTGCTTCGCGCTCGGGCGGATCACGGTTCGCAGCGGTGGCCGCGCACCGATGCCGTCGGTGGCCGCGGCGTCGAGGGCGCTAGCGAACGGACCTTCCGCACCCGAGAGGCGAAAGGCCCGTCCGCCGCGGTCAGCTCGTGTGCTGGGGCAGCACGGCGAACGCCACGCCGCCCGCTTCGTCCTCTTGGACGTCGAGCACCTTGTCGTCCAGCAGCGCGGCTGCCTGGGGCTCCAGGAACACCTTCGGTCCCTGGTCCTCCCCCAGCACGCTGTCGCCTTCTGCCGGCTCGGGGGCCACCGACAGCGCCAGCTGGGCGCTTTCGCCGTCGGCGTTCTGGACCGCCAGGCGGAGCCCGGCGTCACCCTCCCCCTGGCTCGTCAGGGCGGTGATCGCCTCGGCGGCGGCTTCGGTCACGGTCAGCATCTTCGGCCTTCCCTTCGTCGCGGTCCGATGCACTGGTGCCCCACGCTAGGGGCGCCCGAACGGACGTGCAGTCTGAGCGGATCAGCCCTGGCGGGCGGCGCGAATGGCGTCCGCCACCGACTCGCCGGCGTAATCCGGCCGGGCGTCCACCCCCGGGCTGGAATGGCGGCGCGCCACGGTTTCCTCCGGGGCCACCGGCTCGAAGTCCGGCGGCGCGTCCTCGATCGTCTCGTCGAGTTCCGCCGCCGGCGTCGCCGCCAGCGGGCGCTCCGGGACCGGCTCCGGCTCGGCGTCCGGTACCTCTTCGGCCAGGCGCTGGTCCATCGGCTCGCCTTCGCGCATCTCCCGGGGCGTGGTGCCGTAGCGGTTCGCGGCACTCCAGTGCTCGGGCGGCTCGACGCCCTCTTCGAGCGGGTCGACGCGCAGTTCGTCCTCGTCCAGCGCCTCGCTGGGGCTCAAGCTCTGCGGTTCGGCCGAGTCACGGTCACTCACTGGCCCTCCTGGCGCGTCGGAAATTTCCCGTCGCCGGTGACCTACCCCGGCCGGCGGGGCGGCGAAACCCCGCGGTGTCGCCGGGATCACATTTCTTCAACCGGTTTAACACATTCACAAGTTTGTGAACGCGAGGTAGGTTGGGATCATGGCCACCACCAGGTGCGCACCGGAGCACCGGCTGCTCGCCACCGATCCGGACCGCCACCACGAGCTCGGCACGCACGCGGCGTGGTACGTCGTGGCCGGCGTGGTCACCACCGGCCTGCAGGCCGCCCTGTTCCTCCTGCTGCGCGACGAGCTCGGCTCCCAGGTGGCGAACCTGGTCGCGATCGCGCTCACCACGGTCGGGAACACCGAGTTCCACCGCCGCGTCACCTTCGCCGGACGTCCCAGCAACGCCGGGAAGCGGCACCTGCAGGACGTGCTCACCTTCGCCTTCTACGCCCTGTACGGCTCGGCCGTGCTGGCCGTCCTCGACGCCTTCGTCGACCGGCCGACGTCGTGGGAGGAAACCGGCACGCTGCTGCTGGCCAGCCTGGTCGGCGGCTTCGTGCGGTTCGCCGTGCTGCGCTGGTGGGTCTTCGCGCACCGCACCGGACCGGCCGCGGCCGCCCACACCGGCTAGCGTCTGCGGGCGTGGCGTCGGACGACATCAAGCCCCACTCGGGCGGCACCGAACCGGACTACCGCTTCACGCTGGCCAACGAACGCACCTTCCTCGCCTGGCTCCGCACGGCCCTCGGCCTGCTCGCGGGCGGGGTGGCCGTGCACCAGCTGGTGCCGTCGCCGGCCGCGGCGAGCGCGGTGCTCGCCGGGCTGTGCGTCGTGCTGGCCGCCGTCCTCGCCGCGACCGCGTACCCGCGGTGGCGGCGGGTGCAGATCGCGATGCGGGCCGGGGAGCCGCTGCCGCCCAGCCGGATGATCCTGGGACTGACGGGCGGCCTGCTGGCCCTCATCGTCGCCGCGGCCGTGCTGCTGGTGGTCTCGTGAGTGACACGGAAGGCTGCGGACGGTGACGGCTCCGAAATCCGGTCCGGCCGCCCGGTCTGCCCGCCGAGCCGGACGCCCCGGCCCGGACGAAGGGCCTCGCCGGAAGCGAATACCGCCGGTTCGCGATTATCGTGACGTCAAAAATGCCGACAAGCGGCTCGAGGGCCGGCCGTGACCACCCCCGCCGGCGCCCAGGCCGAGCGCACCGGGCTCGCCTGGCGGCGGACCGCACTCTCGTCCGCCGCCTGCACGGTACTGCTCCTGCACGCCGCCGCCCAGCGCCATTGGGGTGGCTCCCTGGTCCCCGCGTTGCTGGCTGCCGGGACATCCGCCCTGCTCGCGGCCATCGGAATGCACCGCGAACGAGCTTTGCGCACCGCCGAACCGGGGCCGCCAAGCCGCGTACTGCCCGCGATCGCGTCGCTGGCCGTGACCGTCACCGCCGCTTCCGTGGTCGTCTTCCACTGACGAGTGAACTCGGCACATCCTGAAACCGATTAATCGCAATGTGCGCGGCAGGGTCGCGGGAACATCACGGTCGATACTGCTAACGGGGTATTGGTCGTTGAAATCTGGACTGACCCGCCTGGAGGTGCTTACGATTACCCTGCGTCGCACGGACCGCAGATGCGCCCCGATCATCCGGAGCATCTGCGATGGATCAGTTACGGAGTGTTGAACCCCCGGCAGCGACGGTCGAGGGTCGGCCGGGGAGACGACCATGACAGCACCGCCGAGGACCACCGAACAATCCGCTTCGAGCCTTCGCGATTATCGCACCCCAGAGACTTTGCCCCGCCCAGGCGGACGGCTCACCAAGGAAGACCTCGACCCCCTCGTCAAGGACGCGGGCGAGGGCAACCCGGCGGCGATCCACTCGCTGCTGCAGATGATCGAGCCGGTGGTGGTCCGCTACTGCCGCGCGCGCATGGGCGGCCGCGACCTCTCCTACCTCTCGGCCGACGACGTCGGCCAGGAGGTCTGCCTCGCCGTGCTCAAGGCCCTGCCCGACTACCAGGACCGCGGCGGTTCCTTCCTCTACCTGGTCCACGCGATCGCGGCCAACAAGGTCGCCGACGCCTACCGCGCCGTCGCCCGGGACCGCTCCGAGCCCGTCCCCGAACTCCCGGAGCGCCCGCTGCTCGCCGGCAACGAGCCCGAGAGCCACGCGCTGCACCTCGACCTGGGCGCCCGCCTCGGCCGGCTGCTCGCCTCCCTGCCCCGCGTGCAGCAGGAGATCCTGACCCTGCGCATCGCCGTCGGTTTCTCGGCGACCGAAACCGCCGAAGCCCTCGGGATCTCCGCGGGCAACGTCCGCGTGACGCAGCACCGGGCCCTGACCCGGCTGCGCGGCATGATCCGCGACGAAGAGTTCTGACAAGCCCGCTTTCCCGCGGCGGGCGGGGAGACTTCGTTTACCCCCTGGAGGAGGTTTCCCCGCCCGCATCCAGCCCGTACGTCGTGCGGGCGTTCTCCTCGAACACGGCCAGGCGCTCGGCGTCCGACAGCGAGCCCGTCAAGGCGATCGCCGCGTCGAGGACCAGCTCGTAGGACGCCGCCAGTTCGCAGACCGGCCAATCCGAGCCGAACAGCAGGCGCTCCGGGCCGAACACGTCGAGGACTTGGTCGACGTACCGGCGCAGGTGCCCGACCTCCCAGCCCGACCAGTCGGCCTCGGTGACCAGGCCGGACAGCTTGCACACGACGTTCTCGCGCGCCGCCAGCGCGGCCACGCCGGACGCCCACGGCTCCCACTCCCCCGCCGCGATCGGGGGCTTCGCCGCGTGGTCGAGGACCAGGCGCAGCTGGGGCAGGCGCAACGCCACCTCGGCCGCCGCCGGCAGCTGCGTGGGTCGGACCAGCAGGTCGAACGCCAGCCCCGCCGCCGCCACGGTGCTCAGCCCGGCGACCACCTCCGGCCGCAGCAGCCAGTCGTCGTCCGGCTCGCCCTCGACCTGGTGCCGGATCCCGACCAGGGGGCCGTCGAAGGCGGCCAGCCGGTCGGCGACGTCCGGAGCCGTGAGATCCACCCAGCCGACCACGCCCGCGATCACCGGCTCCGCCGCCGCGGTCGCGAGGAACTCCGCCGTCTCCTCTTCCGACGGCACCGTCTGGACCAGGACGGTCGCGTGCACGCCCGCGGCCTTCGTCACCGCGCGCAGGTCTTCGACCGTGTACGGGCGGCGGATCGGGTCCATGGCCTCCCCCGCCATCCACGGGTACTCGCGCCGCGAGGGGTCCCACAGGTGGTGGTGCGCGTCGATCATGAGACTCCTTCGGCGATGACGACGTCGGCGCGCAGCAGTCCCGCGTCGGCCAGCTCGGTCCACAGGGCCGGCGGTACGACCGCCCGCGCCCGCCGCGCGTTCACGCTGACCTGCTCCGGATCATGCGCGCCGACGACCACCGACGCCACCACGGGATGGGCCATCGGCAGCGCCAGCGCCGCTTCCGGCAGCTCGACACCGTGCCGCGCGCAGATCGCCGCGATCCGCCCGGCCCGTTCGACCAGCTCCGCCGGCGCTTCGGCGTAGTCGTAGACCCGGCCCGGTTCGGCGGTCGCCAGGATCCCGCCGTTGAACGCGCCCCCGACGACCACGCGGACGTCCCGGTCGGCGCACAGCGGGAACAGCTCGTCCAGCGCGGGCTGGTCGAGCAGCGTGTAGCGGCCGGCCACCAGCAGGACGTCCAGGTCGGTATGGCGGACGAACTCGGCCAGCATCGGCGCCTGGTTCATCCCGGCCCCGAACGCCCCGATCACGCCCTGCTCCCGCAGGTCCCGCAGCGCGGGGAAGGCACCGCGCAGGGCGTCCTCGAAGTGGTCGTCGGGGTCGTGGACGTAGACGATGTCGATGCGGTCCAGCCCCAGCCGGGTCAGGCTGTCGTCGATCGAGCGCAGGACGCCGTCGCGGCTGAAGTCCCACCGGCGCCGGTACGCCGCCGGCACGGCGAAGCCCTGGTCGTCCTGGGTGCCGGCGCCGCCGGGGTTCGGCTCCAGCACGCGGCCGACCTTCGTCGAGAGCACGTACTCGTCCCGCGGGTACGAGTTCAGCGCGGCGCCCAGCCGGGCCTCCGACAGGCCGAGGCCGTAGTGCGGCGCGGTGTCGAAGTAGCGGACACCCTCGTCCCACGCGCGCCGGACGGTCGCGGCCGCCGTCTCGTCGCTGATCGCGTGGTACAGGTTGCCCAGCTGCGCGCAGCCGAGCCCCAGCGGGGACAGGGAGAGTTCCAACGCGGTCACTCCTTCACCGGCGGTTTCCGGACCGGTCCGAGGCCGGTGTCGTCGCCGGAGCAGTCGTCTTCGAGGACGTGGAACGGGTCGAGTCCGTTACGCCGGGTCCGCCGGGAGGGGATACCGGCTTGGCGCGAAGCCACCCGTTGTGGTGTGCGCTGGTGGGTCATCGCCCCTTCCCCGGCCGGGACATGGCACGCTGGGGAGGACCACCGAAACATCCGAGGTCTGTTGCAGGGAGGGCGGACGCGATGCCCGTCACCGATGTCGCGATCGACAAGATCAAGGACATGATCATCACCGGCGAGCTGGCGCCGGGCGACCGGCTGCCGAAGGAGGCCGAGCTCGCCCAGCGGCTCGGGCTTTCGCGCAGCTCCCTGCGGGAGGCGGTCAAGGCGTTGTGCCTGATCAGGGTGCTCGACGTCCGCCAGGGTGACGGCACGTACGTCACCAGCCTCGAGCCCAACCTGCTGCTCGACGCCATGACGTTCGTGGTCGACTTCCACCGCGACGACACCGTGCTCGACTTCCTGGCCGTGCGCCGGATCCTGGAGCCCGCCGCGACCGCGCTGGCCGCGCTGCACATGAGCGACGCCGACATCGCGGAGCTGGGCACCCTGCTCAGCGAGCTGGAGGACTCGCCGACCGTGGAAGCGCTGGTCGCCAACGACCTGCAGTTCCACCGCAAGATCGCCGACGGCTCCGGCAACCCCGTGCTCTGCTCGCTGCTCGACAGCCTCTCCGGGCCGACCGCCCGGGCCCGGATCTGGCGCGGCCTCACCCAGGAGGGCGCGGTCGCGAAGACCCGCGAGCAGCACACGGCGATCTACGAGGCCATCGCCGCCCGCGAGCCGGAACTGGCCCGGTCGTGGGCGACCGTGCACGTCGCCGGCGTGGAGCAGTGGCTGCGCAACGCCCTGGGCACCGCGGACGACCCGACAGTGCCCGACGAACCCGCCGCCGAAGCTTCCTAGCCGCACACTCACCTCCCCGCCCGTCGTGAGTGGTAAGGCGGGTTAGAACCCGCCTTACCACTCACGACCGCCGCAGCAGACTCGGAACACGTCGGATCTTCACGGGGTGAGCGTCAGGTCTGGGGCTTTCCGCCCGCGTACCGGGCGATGATCAGCGCGACCAGGATGATGGCGCCGTAGATCGCCCCCTGCCACTCCGCCGTGACGTGCGCGTAGTTGAGCAGGCTGGACACCGACGACAGCAGCAGGACGCCGGTGAGGGCACCGACCAGGGTGCCCTTGCCGCCGTCGAGCGAGACGCCGCCGATCACCGCGGCCGCGAACACCTGCAGGATCATGCCGGATCCCTGGTTCGCGCCCAAGGCCCCGACGTAACCGGTGTAGGCGAGGCCGCCGATCGCGGCGAGGATCCCGGCGACGACGAACACCGCCCACGCGATCCGGTCGACGCGCACGCCCGCCGCCCGCGCGGCTTCGCGGTTGCCGCCGATCGCGTACAGCGCGCGGCCGACGCGGTGGTAGCGCAGCACCCAGCCGGCGACCGCGAACAGCAGCGCCGCCAGCCACACCGACATCGGCAGCCCGAGGAACGTCGTCGTGGCCAGGTCGGTGAACGAGTCCGGCAGGTTGAACAGCGTCTTGCCCTTGGTCGAGCCGACCTGGACCCCGCGCAACACGGTGAGCATGGCCAGCGTGACGATGAAGGCGTTCAGCTTCAGCTTCACGATCAGGAAACCGTTGACGAACCCGACCAGCGCCCCGCACAGCGGGATCACCAGCAGCCCGATCGCGGCCGGCAGTTCGACACCGAAGCCCGCCGACGCCGCCGGGATCACGACCATCGCGCCCAGCGCGGGCGCCAGGCCCATCGTGGATTCCAGCGACAGGTCGAACTTCCCGGTGATCAGCACCAGCGACTCGCCCAGCACGACCAGCGACAGCGCGGCCGACGCGGTCAGGATGCTGACGATGTTGCTCCAGCCGACGAAGGTGTCGTCGACCAGGCCGCCGATGACGAACACCACGACCAGCGCCGGCAGCAGCGCGAGTTCACGCAGCCAGACGGCCTTGCGGCGGCGGGGTGGGGCGGGCAGCTCCGTCTGCGGAGAGGTCATCACGTCGGTCACGAAAGCTCGACTCCTTCGATGTCGGCCACGAGGTCGCCGTCGGACCACCCGGCCTGGTGTTCGGCGACCACGGCCCCGGCGCGCAGCACCAGGACCCGGTCGCTCAGGCGCAGGTCGTCGAGCTCGTCGCTGACGATCAGCACCGCCTTGCCCTCGGCGCGCACCCGGTCGACGACCGCGAGCAGCGCCTCTTTCGACTTCACGTCCACCCCGGCCGTCGGGTTGATCAGCACGACCACCCGCGGGTCGCTCAGCAACGCCCGCGCCAGCACGACCTTCTGCTGGTTACCGCCGGAGAGGTCGGAGACCGGCTGTTCGGCACCCGCGGCCACGATGTCGTAGTCCTTCAAGGCCTGCGACGCCTTCGCGTGCCGCTTGGCCGGGGACGCGATCCCGCCGCGGCCCAGCTTGTCCAGGATGGACATGGTGGCGTTGTCGGCGATCGAGTGCGTCAGCACCAGGCCTTCGTGGTGCCGGTCGCGCGGCACGCACCCGATCCCGGCCCGCAGCGCCGCCGGGATGTCGCCCGGCCGCAGCGGCGAGCCGTCGACGCGGATCGTGCCCGCGGAGGGCGTCCGCAGGCCGTAGACCGTCTCGGCGACCTGGTGCTTCCCGCTGGCGTTGCTGCCCGCGAGCCCGACCACCTCGCCGCGGCGCAGCCGGAAGGAGACGTCCCGGAAGCTGTCGCCGGACAATCCGTCCACCGAAAGGATCTCCGCGGCATCAGCTTCCAAGGACTCCCGGGAAGCGGCGTCCCGGACCGACAGACCGCCGGGTTCGCCCGTCATCGCGTCGACCAGCTCGGCCTTGCCGACCTCGGCCACCGGGGCGGTGAGCACGTGCTTCGCGTCGCGCAGCACGGTCACCGCCTGGCAGACCTCGTACACCTCGTGCAGGTGGTGCGAGATGAACAGGAACGTCACCCCGCCCGCCTGCATCTGGCGCATCCGCTCGAAGAGCCGCTCGATGGCCTGGCTGTCCAGCTGCGCGGTCGGCTCGTCGAGGACGATGAACCGGGCGCCGTAGGACAGCGCGCGGGCGATCTCGACGAACTGCCGGTCCTCGACCGAGAGGTCCCCGGCCGGGGTGTCGACGTCGACGTGCACGTCCCACGAGTCGAGCAGCTCGCGGGCCTTGCGCCGCAACGACTTCCAGCCGATCGAGAACCCGCCTCCCGCCTGCCGGTTGAGGAACAGGTTCTCGGCCACGGTGAGCTGCGGGACGACCATCGCGTGCTGGTACACGCAGGCGACGCGCGCCTTCCAGTCGTCCTGCTTGGTCAACGGCGGGGCCGGCTCGCCGCCGAACTCGACGTGCCCGGTGTCCGTGGCGGACAGCCCGGTGAGGATGGTGACGAGCGTCGACTTGCCGGCCCCGTTGCGCCCGACGAGCGCGTGTGACTCGCCGGGGTGCACGGTGAGACTGACGTCGTGCAGCGCCACGGTGGGGCCGTAGCGCTTTCCGACTCCTACGGCGCTGACCACCGGGACGGCGGATTCGCCGGCGGGCAGCGCGGTCACAGGTTGTTCCCCCAGAGGGCCTTGTCGTCCACATTGGCCTTGGTGATGACGGGCGCGGGCAGCTGGTCCTCGAGGATGCCGGGGCTGATCTCGACGATGGTGCTGTCGTGGTCGGTCGGGCCCGGCTTGAACGTCTCGCCCGCCATGGCCTTCTTCAGCCAGTACAGGCCGTACTTCGCGTAGGCGTCGGCCGGCTGGGACACGGTGGCGTCCAGCTCGCCGGCGCGGATCGCGGCCAGTTCCTGCGGGATGCCGTCGTTGGAGACGAGCACGATGTGCTTCGGGTCCCCGACCGGGAAGAACAGGTTCTTGCGCTTGAGGGCCTGCTCGGTCGGGGCCAGGTAGACGCCGCCGGCCTGCATGTAGACGCCCTTGATGTCCGGGTTCGCGGTCAGCATGCTGTCCAGGCCGGAGGACGCCTTGTCGGCCTTCCACTCGGCCGGGATCTCCAGCACCTGGATGCCGGGGTACTTGGCCTTCATGCAGTCGCGGAAGGCTTCCGAGCGGTCGCGGCCGTTGACCGACGCGAGGTCGCCCATGATCTGCACGACCTTGCCGGACTTGACCTTTTCGCCGATCGCTTCGCAGGCCTTGGTGCCGTAGGCCTTGTTGTCGGCCCGCACCACCATGGCGACCTTGCCGCTCTCGGGGGCGACGTCGACCGCGACGACCGGCACGCCCTTGTTCTCCGCCTGCTTGAGCCCGGCGACGATGGCCGCCGAGTCCAGCGGCGTCACGACCAGGCCCTTGACGCCCTGGTTGAGGAAGGTGCCGATGTCGGTGATCAGCTTCGCGGGGTCGCTGTCGGCGTTGACCGTCGGGAGGACGTCGACGCCCTCTTCCTTGGCCATCTTCGGCACGTAGTTGTTGTAGGCCTGCCAGAACGGCGAGGTCAGCAGGGGCAGCGTGGCCCCGACCTTGCCGCCGGCGCCGCCGCCCGGGGCGGGCGCCGCGGCATTGTCCTTGGTGGACCCGCAGGCGGCCAGTACCAGGCCGCAGACGGCGGCCGTGGCGGCCACTTGGATCACCCTGTTGTGAAAGAGCACAGCGCGCACCGCATCCTCCTTGATGACAGCGGAAATCAAGTCTTGTTAGTCGTGGTGAACGGGACCGCGAGGACGCAGGCCGTACATGCCGCCGTCGACCGCGAGCGCGGTGCCGGTGGTCGAGGCGGAGAGGGGACTGGCGAGGTAGGCGATGGCGTTCGCGACCTCGTCCGCGGTGACCAGCCGGCCCATGGGCTGGCGGGCCGCGAGGGCCGCGCGTTCGGCCGCCGGGTCGTCGGCGGCGTCGAGCAGCCGGCCCACCCAGGGGGTGTCCGCCGTCCCGGGGCACACGCAGTTGACGCGGATCCGGTCGGGCAGGTGGTCGGTCGCCATGGCCAGGGTCAGCGAGAGCACCGCGCCCTTGCTGGCCGAGTAGAGCGCGCGGTTGGGCAGGCCGGCCCAGGCCGCGATGGAGCAGGTGTTGACGATCGCCGCGGACGGCGAGTTCTTGAGGTGCGGCAGCGCGGCCCGGGCGAGCCGGACCATGCCGACGACGTTGACGTCGAACACGCGGTGCCACTCGTCGTCGTCGTTGGCGGTGACGTCGCCCTGCGCGCCGATTCCGGCGTTGTTGACGAGGATGTCGAGGCGCCCGAAGCGTTCGATGACGGCGTCGATCGCCGAGCGGACTTCGTCATCGGAGGAGACGTCACAGCGGATACCGTCGTCGCCCGGTTTAAGGTCGAGGGCCGCCACCTGGGCGCCGCGGTCGGCCAGCAAGGTCGCGACCGCCTTGCCGATGCCCGAGGCGCCTCCGGTGACGGCGGCCACCAGGCCCTCGAATTCACTCACTTGCGGTCTCCGTCCACTCGGGACCGTCCGGGAAGCGGAACCGGCGCAGCGTGGCGTCGTGCATGCGCGCGGAAAACCCGGGGGCGGTCGGGGCGAGGTAGTGGCCGCGCTCGACGACGGCCGGGTCGGTGAAGTGCTCGTGCAGGTGGTCGACCCACTCGATGGAGCGGTCCGCGTCGGTGCCGGACACCGCCACGAAGTCGAACATCGACAGGTGCCGCACGAGCTCGCAGAGCCCGACGCCGCCGGCGTGCGGGCACACCGGGACGCCGAACTTGGCGGCCAGCAGCAGGATCGCGAGGTTTTCGTTGAAGCCGCCGACGCGGGCGGCGTCCAGCTGCAGCACCGAAATCGCGTCCGCCTGCAGCAGCTGCTTGAACACCACGCGGTTCTGGACGTGCTCGCCGGTGGCGACCTTGATCGGCGCGAGGGCCTTCGCGATCGCCGCGTGCCCGAGGACGTCGTCGGGCGAGGTCGGCTCCTCGATCCAGTACGGGTCGAACGGCGCCAGCGCGGTCATCCAGGTGACCGCGGCGGAGACGTCCCAGCGCTGGTTGGCGTCGACGGCGATCCGGATGCCGTCACCGACCGTCTCGCGCGCCAGCTTCATCCGGCGGACGTCGTCCTCGAGGTTGCCGCCGACCTTCAGCTTGATCATCTCGAAGCCGTCGGCGACGGCCTGCTCGGCCAGCCGCACGAGCTTGGCGTCCGCGTAGCCGAGCCAGCCGGGGGACGTGCTGTAGGCGCGGTAGCCGTTCGCCTGCAGCTGCTTCTCCCGTTCGGCGCGGCCGGGTTCCGCGCGGCGCAGGATGTCCAGGGCCTCGGCTTCGGTGAGCGCGTCGGTGAGGTACCGGAAGTCCACCAAGGACACCAGTTCTTCGGGGGTCATCCGCGCGGCGAACTGCCAGACCGGCAGGCCGGCGCGGCGCGCGGCGAGGTCCCAGGCGGCGTTGACCACCGCCCCGACGGCCATGTGCGCGACCCCCTTTTCCGGGCCCAGCCAGCGGAACTGCGAGTCGCCGACGAGCGTGCGCGACAGGTCGCCGAGCGCGGCCGCGTCTTCCGGGACCTCGCGGCCGACGACGTGCGGGGCCAGCGCGCGGATCGCGGCGGCCTGGACGTCGTTGCCGCGGCCGATGGTGAACGCGAGGCCGTAGCCGTCCGGGCCGCCGTCGGCGTGCAGCACCACGTACGCGGCGGAGTAGTCCGGGTCGGGGTTCATCGCGTCCGAGCCGTCGAGCTCCTTCGACGTCGGGAACCGGACGTCGAGGACCTCCATGCCGATGATCTTCGCCATGGTCAGGCCTGCCTCGCGGTCTGGCGCTGCCGCCCGAGACCGTCGATCTCGAGTTCGACGACGTCGCCGTCGCGCAGGTACGGCTTCGGGTCGGGCTGCCCGAGCGCGACGCCCTCCGGGGTGCCGGTGTTGATCAGGTCGCCCGGCCGCAGCACCATCACCTGGCTCAGGTGGTGCACGATCTCGGCCACGCCGAAGATCATGTCCTTGGTGGAGGAGTCCTGCTTCTTCTCGCCGTTGACCCACAGCCGCAGGCCGAGGTCCTGCGGGTCGGGCACCTCGCTCGCGGGGATCAGCGCCGGGCCGAGCGGGTTGAAGTTCTCGCAGGACTTGCCCTTGTCCCACTGGGCGGTGCGGAACTGCAGCGCGCGCTCGGAGACGTCGTTGGAGACGACGTAACCGGCGACGTACTCGAGGGCTTCGTCGACGCTTTCGAGGTAGCGCGCGGTCTTGCCGATGACGACGCCGAGCTCGACCTCCCAGTCGGTGCTGACCGACCCGCGCGGGATGAGGACGTCGTCGCCGGGGCCGACCACGACGTCCGGCGCCTTCATGAAGACGACCGGCTCGGTGGGCGGCGTCGCGCCGGTTTCCTCGGCGTGGCGGCGGTAGTTCATGCCGATGCAGACGACCTTGCCGGGCTGGGCGATCGGCGAGCCGACGCGCAGCCCGGTCTCCGAAGCGGCCGGCAGCTCTCCCGCGGCGAGCGCGGCGGCGGCGCGCGCGATCCCGTCCGCGGCGAGGAAACCGCCGTCGATGTCGGCGGTGAGGCCGCCCAGTTCGTAGGTCGTGCCGTCGCCGGCGCGCACGAACGGACGCTCACTCCCCGGCTCCCCGAGACGCAGCAGCTGCACGGATGTTTCCCTTCACCCACACCGACCAGACATCCGATGTATATCGCAGTCGAGACCGTCAATCCAGAGCCATCGCCGAATCGGTCGCAAAATTGATCGGATCAGTGTCGGCGCATGGTCGGGTGAGCACGGGGTGTCACCAGTCACAGCCGGAATAGCGCCGGGGCGCTCCCCGCTGGTCCCGGAGAGGGAACGAAGGGACGTGCATGACCACCACGGCGGAACGTACCGCGACGAGCCGGCGGGCGCAGCTGAAGTTCGTCCTCGTGCTGGGTGGCCTCACCGCGTTCGGGCCCCTGTCGATCGACATGTACCTGCCCGCGCTGCCCCGGATGGCGGCCGACCTGCACGCGACGGACAGCACGGTGCAGCTGACGCTGAGCGCGTTCATCGTCGGGCTCGCCCTGGGCCAGCTGGTGCTCGGCCCGCTGTCGGACGCGCTGGGCCGCCGCCGCCCGCTGCTCGCGGGGCTGGCGCTGTACGTCGTGGGCTCGGTGCTGTGCGCGGTGAGCCCGGATGCCTGGCCGCTGGTCGCGGCGCGGTTCGTGCAGTCCCTCGGCGCCGCGGCGGGCATCGTCATCGCCCGCGCCACCGTGCGCGACCTCTTCGAAGGCACCGCGATGACGAAGTTCTTCTCGACGTTGATGCTGGTCAGCGGCCTGGCGCCGATCCTGGCGCCGCTGATCGGCGGGCAGCTGCTGAACTGGACGTCGTGGCGCGGGGTGTTCGTCGTGCTGACGGCGTTCGGCGCGCTGCTGCTGGCCGTGGTGGTGTTCTTCCTGCCGGAGCCGTCGGCCGCGCGGTCTCCGCTCCGGCTCGGCCCGGTGCTGCGGACGTACGGTCGGCTGGCGCTGGACCGGTCGTTCGCCGGCTACGCGCTGGCGTCGGGACTGCTGTTCGCGTCGATGTTCGCCTACATCTCGGGCTCGTCGTTCGCGCTGCAGGGCGTGTACGGGCTCAGTCCGCAGGCGTACAGCGTGGTGTTCGGGGCGAACGGCGTCGGGATCGTGCTGGCGGGCCAGCTCAACGGCCGCCTGGTCGGCCGGATCCGGGAGCGGGCGCTGCTGCGGTCCGGCCTGCTGCTCGGCGTGACCGGCGGCGCCTTGGTGCTGGCTTCGGTGCTCTTCCGGGCGCCGCTGGCGCTGCTCCTGGTGTCGCTGTTCCTGCTGGTGTCGAGCATCGGCCTGGTGATGCCGAACGCGAGTTCCCTGGCGCTGGCTTCGCACGCGCGCTCGGCCGGGGCGGCTTCGGCGCTGCTGGGCGTGCTGCAGTTCGTGGTAGGCGCGGTGGCGACGCCGCTGGTCGGCCTGGGCGGGCCGGGCACGGCGGTGCCGATGGCCGCGACCATGGCCGGGTTCGCGGTGCTGGCCCTGGTGGCCTACCTGGTCTTGACGCGCCCGGCTCCAGTGCTCGTGAGTGGTAAGGCGGGTTAGAACCCGCCTTACCACTCACGAGGGGGTGGACAGGAGGCGTTCGAGCTCGTCGCCCGCCGGTTCGTGGCCGGCGTCGGCGATCCGCTGCAGCTGCAAGAGGTCTTTCGCGGCGACCGCCCGGCGGGTGAGCAGCTCGCCGGCGTGTTCGCAGCCTTCGTCCAGCAGCTCGCTCAGCTCCTCGACGTCCCCGCGGGCGTCGGCGAGGTCGGCCAGCCGGTCGAGCGCGGTCTCGTTGCCCTCGTCGGCCAGCGCGCGCAGGGTTTCGTGATCGGTCATGCGGCCAGCATGCAACCTTGCCCCTGGGGCAAGGTCAAGTGCGAGGATGGCCGGGTGCTCACCATCGGACAGCTCGCCGGGTACGTCGGGGTCACGGCCAAGACGATCCGCGTCTACCACGCGAAGGGCCTGCTCCCCGAGCCGGAACGCGACAGTTCCGGGTACCGCCGGTACCGCGCGTCCGACGCGGTCGAGCTGATCAAGGTCCGCACGCTCGCCGAGGCCGGCGTCCCGCTGGCCCGCATCCGCGAACTCCGCGCCGGCGACGGGCTCGCCGCGGCGCTCCGGCAGATCGACGACGACCTGGCCGCCCGGATCGAGGCCTTGCAGGCCACCCGCTCCCGCCTGCGGCGCCTGGCCGGCGGCGACCTTTCGCCCCTGCCGGACGAGGTGGTGGCCTACCTCGGGCGGCTGCCGGGCCTCGGGTTCAGCGAGCGGTGGATGACCCTGCAGAACGACTTGTGGCTACTGGTCTTCGCCACCCACCCGGAGACGGCCCGCACGAACTTCCGCGACCAGTCGGCGATGCTGAGCGACCCGGTGTTGCTCTCCCTGGTCCTCGAGTACGACCGGATCCACGACCTCGACCCGCACGACCCGCGCGTCGAGGCGCTGGCTTCGCGGCTCGTCGCCGCGACCCGGGCCCGGTACGGCGCGGACCTGCCTTCTTACGAGCGGGGCTCCGCGATCCCGGCGCTGGTGCAGGGTGCGGTCAACGCGTCGTCACCCGCTTGGCGCCGGCTCGACACCCTGCTGCGCGAACGTCTCAGGTCAGCGACGCCAAGTCCGCCGTCCTGAGCTGTTCCGCCGTCACCTTCGTGCGGCCGTCGACCAAGGCACCCAAGGCATCCCCGTCGTCCCACATGTTCACGTTCATCGCCGCCGCCACTTCGCCCTCGCGCAGCCAGAACGCCGTGAACTCGCGGGACGCCAGGTCGCCGCGGATCACCAGTTCGTCGGAGGCCGGGTCCGCCAAGCCGCGGTACTCGCAGCCCAGGTCGTACTGGTCGGTGAAGAAGTACGGCGAGGCCAGGAACGGCTCGTTCTCGCCCAGCAGGTTCCGCGCCACGTGCGTGCCCTGGTCCTTCGCGTTCGCCCAGTGCTCCACGCGGACGCGCCGCCCGTACCGCGGGTGGAAGTGGGCCGCGATGTCGCCCACCGCGTAGACGTCCGGTGCCGCCGTGCGCAGGCCCGCGTCCACCGCCACCCCGCCGTCGTCCGCCAGCTCCAGGCCCGCCGCGTGGGCCAGCTCCACCCTCGGGGCCGCGCCGACCGCGATCAGGACCACGTCCGCCGTCAGCTCTTCGCCGCCGCTCAAGCGCACGCCGCGGACGCCGTCCGGGCCGCCCGTGATCTCCGCGACCTGCTCGCCCAAGCGGTAGTGCACGCCGTTCGAGACGTGCAGGTCGCGGAACACCCCGCCGACCGTCTCGCCGACCACGTTCGCCAGGGGCACCGGCACCGGGTCGACGACCGTCACCTCCGCGTCGTGCTTCCGGGCCGCCGCGGCCGCTTCGGAGCCGATCCAGCCGGCACCGACGATCACCACGCGCTCGGCCGCGGCGAACGCCGAACGCAGCTTGAGCGCGTCGTCGAGGGTGCGCAACGTGTACAGCCCGGGCAGGTCGCCGCCGGGCACCGGCAGCGGGCGCGGCCGGGAGCCGGTCGCCAGCACCAGCCGGTCGTAGCGATGCTCGCCGCCCGCGTCGTCGAGCACCAGCCGGGCGCCGAGCTCGAGCCGGGTCGCCGTGACGCCGGCGCTGAAGCGGATGTCCTTCTCGGCGTAGAACTTCTCTTCGTGCACCCAGTCGGGCTCGTCGGCGTTGCCCAGCAGCACGCCCTTCGACAGCGGCGGCAGCTCGTACGGACGGCGCGGATCCGAGCCCATCAGCAGGATTTCGCCGGTGTACCCGCGTTCGCGCACCGCGGCCGCCGCGGACGCCCCACCCAGGCCCGCACCGACGATGACGATCTTCCGCGGTTCCGACATCCAGACCTCCCGGGGACGGCTCGTGCCCCGGGACGCTACTCCCGAACCGGCCGAGCCACGACCGGAGTTACGCCGAAAACCCGCGAAGCGCAAGACAAAACCCGCGAGTAGGCAGATCGGGTGAACCCGCGTCATAGCTCCGCCGGCGGCCGCTCCCACCCTCGCACGAAGCACGACCACGACAAGGGAAGCGGAGGGCGGCGACCATGAGTCGGGGCGAATGGTCGATCGGCTGCCGGGATCTGGCCGGCAGGCGCAGGGATGTGACGGTGTTCGTCAGCAACGACAAGGTGGTGCTGGTCGCGCCGCCGGGCGAAGCGGCGGTGCTCGGGCCGCTCGACGTCGGACGGCTGCGGGCCGCCCTGCGCGACGCCGTCGTCGCGACGGCCGACGAAGAAGAAAGCTAGCCGGGATCGACCCCGGCAATACTGACAACTACCGTTCCTACTTTGCAGTAGGTTAGAGTCCGTCCCGACTGAAGGGACCGGTCATGACGACCTACTTCGTGACGGGTGCGACGGGCTTCATCGGAAAACGCCTGGTCGCGCGGCTGCTGAAGCGCCCCGAGACGTCCGCGGTGTACGCGCTGGTGCGGGAGACCTCCCGCGAGCGCCTGGCCACGTCGGCACGCGACTGGCCGGGCGCGGACAAGCTGCACCCGGTGCTCGGCGACCTCGCCGAACCCCGGCTCGGTGCCGACCCCGCCGATCTGCCCCACCTCGACCACGTCGTCCACCTCGGCGCGATCTACGACCTCACCGCCGGCGAGGACGCCAACCGGCGCGCCAACGTCGAAGGCACCCACCACCTGCTCGCCTTCGCCGCCGCGGCGCGGGCCGGGCTGGTGCACCACGTGTCGTCGATCGCCGTCGCCGGCGACCACGCCGGGCGGTTCACCGAGACCGACTTCGACCTCGGCCAGCGCTTCGGCTCGCCGTACCACGCGACGAAGTTCCAGGCCGAAAAGCTCGTCCGCGAGCAGTCGCTGCCCTTCCGCGTCTACCGGCCCTCGGCCGTCGTCGGCGACTCGCGCACCGGCGAGATGGACAAGGTCGACGGGCCCTACTACTTCCTCCCGGCGATTTCGCGGCTGGCCGCCCTGCCCCGGCGGCTCCCGCTGGCCGCCCCCGACCTGGGCGCGACGAACCTGGTGCCGGTCGACTACGTCGTCGAGGCGATGGACTTCCTGATGCACCGGGACGCTCCCTCGGGGACGACCTACCACCTCGCCGCCGCACACCCGCAGCCGCTCAACTCCGTCTACAACGCCTTCGCGCGCGCCGCGGGCGGGCCGGTGATCCGGGCCGTGCTGCCCGCCGGGCCCTCGGGCGCGCTGCGGCGCGCGGGCGGCCGCCTGGCGCACGCGGCCGCGGCCGGGCTCGACCGCGTCCCCGGGGGCCGGGGCGCCCGCGCGGCCGTCCTCGAAGAGCTCGGCGTCCCCCTGGCCGTGCTGCCGCACCTGACCATGGACGTCGTCTTCGACACCGCGCGCACCACGACAGCGCTGTTCGGCAGCGGCCTCGAGCTCCCCGAGCTGCGGGACTACGCGGCGCCGCTCTACCGGTATTGGCAGGCCCACCTCGACCCCGACCGCGCGCGCCGCACCCACGGCCTGGCCGGGCGGACGGTGCTGATCACCGGCGCGTCGTCCGGGATCGGCCGCGCGTCGGCGCTCGCCGTGGCCCGCAAGGGCGCGAAGGTGATCCTCGTGGCGCGCCGCGCTTCGGAGCTCGAAGAGGTGCGCGCGGAAATCCTCGCGGCGGGCGGCACCGCCGCGGCGTACCCGTGCGACCTCACCGACGGCGACGCCGTCGACGCGCTGGTCAAGGACGTGCTCGGCGACCACGGCGCGGTGGACGTGCTGGTGAACAACGCCGGCCGCTCGATCCGGCGCTCGGTCGCGCTGTCCACGCAGCGGTTCCACGACTTCGAGCGCACGATGGCGATCAACTACTTCGGCCCGGTCCGGCTGATCCTCGGCTTCCTGCCGTCGATGGCCGAGCGCCGGTTCGGCCACGTCGTCAACGTCACGACCCAGGGCCTGCAGACCGACACCCCGCGCTTTTCGGCCTACCTGGCGTCGAAGGCGGCCCTGGAGGAGTTCGGGCTGACGGCCGGACGCGAGACGCTCTCGGACGGCGTCACGTTCACGTCGGTGCGGATGCCGCTGGTCCGGACGCCGATGATCGCGCCGACCGGCTATCGCGGGATCCCGTCCAGCAGCCCGGAACGCGCCGCGGCGCTGGTGATGCGGGCGTGCGAGGAGCGGCCGGAGATCCTCAGCCTCCCCGAAGGCCGCGCCGCCGAACTGGCGACGCTCGCCGCGCCGAAGCTCGCCCGGTTCGCCGCGCACCTGGCCTACCGGGCGATGCCGGAGTCCGCACCCGAGACACGCGACCTCCCCCGCCGCTCCGCACCCGCGTCGCTCGCCGCGGCGGTGACCCGGCTCATCTGGCGCCGCCGTGCCTGACTCCCGCGAACCCTGACCTACCCGGCCATGCCCGAGTCCGCGCCCGAAACACGCGGCCGCTCGCCGCGGCGGTGACCCGGCTCATCTGGCACCGCCGCGCCTGACTCCCGCGAACCCAGGCCCACCCGGCCATGCCCGAGTCCCCACCCGAAACACGCGGCCGCTCGCCGCGACAGTGACCCGGCTCATCTGGCACCGCCGCGCCTGACTCCCGCGAACCCTGACCTACCTGGCCATGCCCGAGCCCGCACCCGAGACACGCGACCTCCCCCGGCGGTCCGCTCCGGCGTCGGTCGCCGCGGCGGTGACCCGGCTCATCTGGCGCCGCCGTGCTTGATTCCCGCGAATTCCGGCGAAACGGTGGCACGCGACCGACGGTACTTCTACCCTCGCGCGAGTCCCGTGCACCCGTACGGGCTTCAACTGGGGAGTTCGAAATGCCGGTATTCAGCGTAGACAGCTCAGGGCAACGCAGCGCCGCCACCGACAAGACGGCCGTGATCGGCACCGCGCGGCGCACCCTCGGGTGAGTCCGGCCGGGGCCGGGCGCGTGCCCGGCCCCGGTTCGGGGCCTTCGCGGGCGGTTTCCGCCGCGCCCGGTGCCGCGAATGACTCATTCGCGGCGCCGGAGGTCCCGAATGAGTCATTCGCGACCTTCCGGCGACCTTCCGGCGGGCATCCGGGTGCGGTCCGCCGGGTGCGGTGGACCGGCCGCTACCATCGCTTCCCGGGTGTGATCGGGAGCGGAAGGCGGGCGGGGCGTGGCCGTGGCGAGTCCTGCGCACATCGCCACGACGCCGGCGCCCGGCAGGCAGCGCCGGCCGCTGCTGCGCTGGAGCGTCCACGCCGGCTGGGTGCTGCTGCTCGCGCTGGCCACCGAACTCCGCGTCGGCCGCTTCGGTTTCCACCCCTCCGACCAGGGCTTCATCCTCGCCCAGGCGTGGCGCGTGCTGCACGGCGAAGTCCCGCACGCCGACATCATCTCCGCCCGCCCGCTGGGGTCCGCGGTGCTGCACGTCGCCGATTTCGCGCTGCCGATGCCGCTGTTCTTCGGGTCCAGCTTCCTGTCCATGATCGAGATCATCGTGGCCACGATCGCGTTCGCCACGCTGGTCACCAGGCGCCGGGTGCTCGACTGGGGCCCGGGGATGACCGCGCTGGTCGCGGCCGCGTCGCTGATCAACCTCAACGCCTTCCCGCTGATGGCCTGGCACACCGTGGACGGCATCGCGCTCACCGCGTGCGGCGCCTGGGCCCTCGACGCGGGACTGACCAGCGGCCGCGCGCTCGCCCGCCGCGGCGGGCTGGTGCTGCTCGGCTGCGCGGTGTTCGTCAAGCAGAGCTTCGCGCTGGCCGCCGTGATCGGCGTGGTGTGGCTGCTGCTGCACCCGGCCACGCGGGCGGGCGCGCTGCGCACGGCGAGCTGGTGGCGCCGGCTGGTCCTCGACCTTCTCGCGCTCGGCGCGCCCGGGCTGGCGTACGTGGCGTGGGTGAGCCTCGGCGGTGGCTTCGCGGAGATGGTCGAGCAGCTCACCGGCGGCGTGCCCGCCTACGGCGAGCGGCTGCTCGGGCTGTGGCTCGACGACCCGGAGGTGCTGACCAGGGCACCCGTGCGGGAGCTGACCTTCTTCGCCGCGATCGCCGTCGTGCTCCTGGCCGTCCGGCTGCCGGGTGACCGGCTGGGCGTGGCCGGGCGGATCGCGTCCTGGGTGCTGGTGCTGGCGGGCGCCACGGCGGTGGTCTGGACCGTCGTCGACGGCCGGTTCACCGGCTCCTCGCGCTGGGCGGACGTCCTGTGGTGGATCGTCGCGGTCAGCGTGCCGGTGAACGCGGCCGTGCGGCGGAAGGTGCCCTGGGCCGGCCTGCTCGTGCTCGCCACCGGGTTCATGACCAGCCTGTCCTGGGGCAACGACACCCCGACGCTGCTCACCGGCACCCTGGCCCTGACGGCGTTGCTGCTGCTGGCCCAGCTGGTCCCGCCGCGCCCGCGGCCGGGCTGGACCCGGGTGGTGACGGCGACGGCCGGGTGCATGGCGGTGGTGGCGTGCGGGTGGGTCGTCGTCGCCCGCCACGACCAGGCCGCGTACCTCGACCTCGGGCACGAACGGCTGACCGAAGACCTCGGCGCGGTCACCCCGGCCATGGCCGGCATCCGGACCAACCCCTCGACGTTCACCTTCGTCCGGCAGATCCGCGACTGCCTGGACCGCTTCCCGGCCGCGCGGACGGCGATCCTGCCGGACAGCCCGTTCGCCTACCCCGCGTTCGGCCTGCGCAACCCGTTCCCCCTCGAATGGCCGCTGCCGCTGGAGGTCGTCGGCACCGCGCCCGAGCGCATGCTCGCGAGGGCGGACGAGCTGAACCGCGAAGGCGGCTACCTGGTCCTGTTCGAGACGGACTCGATCCGGATGCTCGCGACGGGCGGCCCGGTGCCGGAGTCGATCCCGCCCGACACACCGGTGTTCGACTACCTCGGCCTGGAAAAGGCGATCCAGGCCCGGCTCACCGGCCGGGCCGTGACCTGCGGCAGCTTCGTCGGCAAGTACGCCCCCTAGGACTCCCGCACGGCTCCGGTGAACTCCCGGAACGCGTCGATCAGGACCCGCGGGACGTCGTCCTCCCCGACGCCGGCGAGGAGCTCGTCGAACCGCTTCCCTTCGGCGCCGACCTTGGCGCTGCGCGGGAACATGGCCTGCTCGTACTCCGCGAGCGCGGCTGCGGCGTCGCCGGGGCGGGCGGCCAGGGCGAGGGCGAGCTCGGCGCCGTCGAGCATGGCCAGGTTGGCGCCCTCGCCGTTGGCCGGCATGAGGTGGGCCGCGTCGCCGATCAGCGTCACCCCCGGCACGCGCGCCCAGCGGTGGCCGATCGGCAGGGTGTGGTGCGGCCGCAGGACGGGCGCGGTGTCGCCGTCGGTGATCAGCGCGGTGAGTTCGGGCGCCCAGCCGTCGAACTCCGCCGCGACCCGCGCGGCGGCCGCGGCGGAGTCGGTGAAGTCGATGGCGGCGAACCAGTCCAGCGGCCGGATGAGCGAGACGTAGGTGTGCAGCGTGTCGCCGCTCTCGCGGTGGGCGTGGATGCCCTTGTCCACCGAGGGCACCATCAGCGAACCGCCGCCGACCGCCTTCGCCGCGGCGGGGTGCCGGGTGTCGGCGTCGTACAGGTAGATCTCGACGAAGGATTCGCCGATGTACTCGGGCGTGGCGTCGGTCAGCAGCGGCCGGATCCGCGACCACGCGCCGTCCGCACCGACCAGCAGGCTCGTCACGGCGGTGCGGCCGCCGGCGAAGGTCACCTCGTGGCGGCCGTCGCCGAGGGCGCGGGCCCCGGTCACCTTGTGTCCCCAGTGGACGGTGCCGGGCGGCAGCGCGTCGAGCAGCATCCGCCGCAGGTCGGCGCGCTGCACCTCGGGGCGGCCGCCGGTGCCGTCGTCGGCCTGTTCGGCGAGCACGGTCCCGTGCCGGTCGAGGACCCGCATCGCCTGCCTGCCCTCCAGGATCAAGCCGCCGAACTCCGCCGTGAGCCCGGCCGCCTCGACGGCGAGCTGCCCGTTGTAGTCGTGGATGTCGAGCATCCCGCCCTGCATCCGGGCCATCGGGGAGGGCTCGGCTTCGTAGACCTCGGCCGGGATGCCGTGGACGTGCAGGACGCGGGCGAGGGTGAGGCCGCCGAGGCCGGCGCCGATGATCGTGACGTGCATGGGTGCTCCTTCGCGGTTGGCGTGACACCCCGAAGGCTGGCGAAGATCACTGGCGCGGGCCGCACACGGAGCTGGCACGCCGCTGGCAGGCGCTGTCAGTCGGCCAGCAGGTCGTCCGGGCCGGCGCTCGCCAGTTCCGCCAAGACGTCGAGTGCCGAGGCGAGCGTCGCCACCGGCGGGGCCGACACCGCGAGCCGGACCGCGTTCGGCGCGTGGCCCGGCAGGACGGCGAACGCCGCCGCCGGGGACAGGGCGATCCCCCGGCGGGCCGCCGCCGCGACGAACGTCTCCGCCCGCCAGCGGTCCGGCAGCTCCCACCAGCGGTGGTACGACGCCGGATCACCGCGCAGGCCCGGCAGCTTCTCCGCCACGACGGTCGCGCGCACGGCCGCGTCGCGGCGTTTCGCGGCCTCGATCTCCGCGAGGGTGCCGGTCACGATCCACTGCGTCGCCGCCTCGACGGCGAACCGGGACGCACCCCAGGCGCCCGAGCGCACCGACGACGCCAGCCGGGCCGTCCACGCCTGGGGCGGCACCAGGAACCCCGCCGTCAGGCCCGGCGCGACCCGCTTGGACAGGCTGTCGACGAACACCGTGCGCTCCGGCGCGTACGCGGCGAAGGGGCGTACCTCGTCGCGCAGGAACGTGTAGATGCCGTCCTCGATCACCGGCAGGTCGAGGCGGCCCACGACGTCGGCGAGTTCGGCGCGGCGCTGCGGCGGCATCGTCGTGCCGAGCGGGTTGTGCAGCGTCGGCTGGACGTAGAGCGCGCGGACCGGCCCGGCCGCGGCGAGCGCCGCCGGGATCAGGCCGGACTCGTCGGTCTCGATCGGCACGAGCTCCACACCGAGGCGCGACGCGAGGGCCTTCACCACCGGGTACGTCAGCGACTCGACGGCGAGCCGCTCCCCCACCGGCACGAACGCGGCGATCGAGGCCGCCAGGGCCTGCCTGCCGTTGCCGGTGAACAGGATCTCCGCCGGGTCCGGGCGCCAGTCGCCGCGCGCGAGGAGCCTCGCTGCCGCCTCGCGGGCCGGCGGCGTGCCCGCGGCGCCGATCGGGTGCAGGGCCGCGGTCAGGACGTCGGCGCGCAGCAACGGTTCCAGTGCGCGCGCCAGCCTCGCCGACTCCTCCGGCAGGACGGCGAAGTTGAGTTCGAGGTCGACGCGGGCGCCACCGGGCTCGGCGAGCGCGGGTTCGGGCGGTGGTTTCGCCGCGCGGACGAACGTGCCACGGCCGACCTCGCCGACGGCCAGGCCGCGCCGGACGAGCTCGCCGTAAACGCGGGCCGCCGTGGAGCCGGCGATGCCGCGTTGCCGCGCGAAGCGGCGCTGGGGCGGGAGCCGGTCGCCGGGCCGGAGGCGGCCGGCCTCGATGTCGGCGGCGATGGCGTCGGCGACGACGCGGTAGTCGTCCATGGTCACCTTCCCGCCCGGAAACTGTCGGCGAGCATGATCCCACCCGGGCTAGATTGACCGTGGAGGTGCCATGACCGACCAGATCTGGACCGAAGTCGACGACTACCTCGCCGGCGCGCTGCTCGCCCCCGACCCGGTGCTCGACGCCGCCTCGGCCGATGCCGACGCCGCCGGGCTGCCGCACATCGCCGTCGCGCCGAACCAGGGCAAGCTGCTCCACCTGCTGGCCCGGCTCGCCGGGGCGCGCACGATCCTGGAGATCGGCACGCTCGGCGGGTACAGCACCGTCTGGCTCGCCCGCGCGCTGCCGGCCGGCGGCAAGCTCGTGACCTGCGAGTACGAGCCGAAGCACGCCGAGGTCGCGCGGGCCAACCTGGCGCGGGCGGGCTTCGGCGAGGACGTCGTGGACATCCGCGTCGGCGCCGCGCTCGACACGCTGCCGACGCTGACCGGGCCGTTCGACTTCGTGTTCATCGACGCCGACAAGGTCAACCTCGCCAACTACGTGCGCGCCTCGCTGGCGCTGGCGCGGCCGGGCACGGCGATCGTCGTCGACAACGTCGTCCGGCAGGGCCGGGTGGCCGACGCGAGCAGCGACGACCCGAACGTCCGCGGCGCGCGCGAGATGTTCGACCTGCTGGCCACCGAGGACCGGATCGACGCGACGGCGGTCCAGACCGTCGGCGGCAAGGGGTACGACGGGTTCGTGCTCGCGCTGGTCCGCTGATTCACCGCGGCGGCCCCGCGGCCGCCGCGGTGAACGCGCGCCAGATGTCGGCCGGGACGACGTCGCCGGTCAGTTTCCGGCCGCTCGCGTCCTTGAGCCGCCGTTCGTCGTCGGAGCCGATCCAGACCGCCGTGGCCAGCTGCGGGGTGTAGCCGACGGCCCAGGCGTCCTGGTAATCGGGGCTGGTGCCGTGCTCGGCTTCGCCGGTGTACAGCGCCGGGCCGCCGTCGGCGCGCAGGGTCGCGGTGACCTCCGCGGCGACGTGGCGGCTGGTGTCGTCGTCGCCGAACGCCGGGCTCGAGGTGTCCTGGTGTTCCCAGACGACCGCGCCGCTTTCGTCGCGGACCTTCGCCACCAGGTGCGGGGTGCTGCGCCGGCCTTCGGCGGCGAAGGTGGCGTAGGCGCCGGCCACGTCCAGCGGCCGCAGCGGGTACCGGCCGATGGCGATGCCCGCCCCGATCAGGTAGCCGTCCTTCTCGCGCAGCGTCGGGACACCGTCGACGGCGTCCGGAACGCCGGCTTCCCGGGCGGCTTCGCTCACCGCCTCCGGGCCGAGTTTCTTGGCCAGCGCGACGACGGTGCCGTGGGCGTGCGTTTCCACCGCCCGGCGCGGGGTGCACTTCTTGCCGCAGACTTCCGGGTACTGGAAGTTCTCGCCGAGGAATTCGACCTTCGAAAACGCCGGGATCGGCTGGTCCGGGCCGAAGCCGTGGAGCATCGCCGCGGTGAAGGTGAACGGGTGGAACGCCGTGCCGAGCGCGTGCGGGCTGCCCGCGTAGTCGCGGACACCCTGGTCGCCGCCGTAGTAGGCGCGCACGGCCCCGTTCGCCGGGTCGATCGCGACGACGGCCCCGCGGAACTCCTTCGGCTCGCCGTCCAGCCGCTCCCGCAGGGCTTTCTTCGCCGCGTCCTGCCGGCTGCGGTCCAGCGTCGTCTCGACGGTCATGTTCCCCTGCTGGAGCCGGCCGAGCGGGAAGCCGTCGCGCTCCAGCTCGGCGAGGACCTGCTGCTTGACGTGGAACTCGTCGTAGGTGACGCGGCCGGCGCGGGTCTCCGACGGCGGCTGGATCTCGCCGCCGGGGTAGGCCATCGCTTCGTCGTCCTTGACGTACCCCCGGCTCACGAGCTTGTCGCGCACGTACTGCCAGCGGCGGGCGGCGTGGACGTCGCCCGAGGCGGCGGGGTCGTGGACCGACGGCGACTGGATCATCCCGGCGAGGAAGGCGGCTTCGCTCCAGGTGATCGAGCCGTCGAGCTTCTTGCCGAAGTAGGCGTTCATCGCCGCCGCGGGGCCGAACGTGCCGCGGCCGAAGGAGATGATGTTGACGTAGCTTTCGAAGATCTGTTCCTTGCCCTGTTCCTGGGTGATCTTCGTGGCCAGCACGAGCTCGGCGAACTTGCGCCCGAGCGTCGCGTCGTCGTCGCCGGTGGACTTCTTGATGTACTGCTGGGTGATCCCGGAGCCGCCGCCGACGCCGGTGAGGAACGCGCGGCCGATGCCGGTCGGGTCGAACCCCTGGTTGTCCCAGAAGGTCGGGTCCTCGGTGGCGATGATGGCGTCGCGCAGCTTCGCGGGCACCTGCGTGTAGGGGACGAAACTCCGGTCGCCGTCGGCCGGGATCACCTTGAGCAGCTCGGACCCGTCCGCGTACTTCAGGTCGACGGTCTTGCCGAGCCCGGCCAGGACGTCCTGGGGGCTGCGGACGTCGAGCACGAGGTAGGCGACCCAGAAGGCGATCAGCGGGCCGCCGACCAGGACACCGAACGTCCAGCCGGCGATCCGCCGGACTCGGCGCCACTTTCGGCCGGCCGGCTTCGCGGGGGTTGCGTCATCTTCTTCGTCCGTCGACAAGGTCACGAACGGATGACGGCCGGACGGGTGACAAAGTTCGGGGACAACCCGGCCAAGGTTGTTCGAATCCTGTGAAGCTCAGGAAAGGAAGGCGCGCAGCAGCGAGGCCGTGCCTTCGATGTGCTCCGCCATCGCCCGGCGCGCGGCGGGCGCGTCGCCGGCCAGGATCGCGTCCACGATCGCCTCGTGCTGGGCGTTCGAGTGCTCGAGGTTGGGCGGGAGCAGCGGAATCCGGTCGAGCAGCTGGTTGACGCGGGTCCGGGCGTCGGCCATCGCCGTGGTCAGCGAGCCGGACGCGGTCACCTCGGCGATGGCCAGGTGCAGCCGGGAGTCCTTGCGGCGGTAGTCGCCGAGGTCGGCGCCGGCGGCCTCGGCGAGGGTGCCGGTGAGGTGCTGCCGGTCGGCCGGGCTCAGCGACCGCGCGGCGGCCATCTCGGCGGCGCCGGTCTCGAGGACGTAGCGGAGGCTCAGCGCGTCTTCCAGCGAAACGGTGTCGACCGTCCCGCCGGGCTCGGGCGGGGCGGGCAGGGTGTCGTGCACGAACGTGCCGCCGTAACGGCCCCGCCGTGACTCCACGTAACCGGCGTCGGAGAGCGCCCGGATGGCCTCGCGCAACGTGACGCGGCTGACGCCGAGCCGTTCGGCGAGTTCGCGTTCGGACGGGAGCCGCTCCCCCGCGCCGACCACGCCCAGCCGGATCGCCTGCAGCAGCCGCTCGACGGTCTCCTCGAAAGCGTTGCCGGTGCGGACCGGCCGGAACAGCGCTTCGCCGGCGTTCACCACCGAGGTCGACTCCATCCCGCGAGTCTAGGCGCCGTGCCGAAGCGGCGGTCACACTGTGTTCTTGCCGGCTGTTCGCGCCGGTGTTCGCCGGGCGGAAAACCGGTGGATCCGGGCGGCCACGGTGAGCGACGATGGAGGGACCGACACCGAACATCGACGCAGGGGGCGATCCGGTGCACTTTCTGATGGCCGAGGACCTGGTCCACGAACGGGAGAACGAGTTGCGCCACGGCGTGCGCAACCGCCCACCCGGCCGTGCGACGCCGAGACGCCGCACGGGCACGAGGAGACAGCAGTTCGGCTGGACGCTCGTGGAGGTGGGGCTGAAGCTGGCGGTGGAGCCGGAGGACGGGCCGGAGTGAGGGCGCGCCGGCCGCCGCGAGCGGTCAGCACTCGATGACGTTCACCGCCAGGCCGCCGCGGGCCGTCTCCTTGTACTTCACGCTCATGTCCGCGCCCGTCTCGCGCATGGTCTTGATCGCCTTGTCCAGCGTCACCACGTGGCTGCCGTCGCCGCGCATGGCCATGCGGGCCGCGTGGATCGCCTTCGAGGCGCCCACCGCGTTGCGCTCGATGCACGGGATCTGGACCAGGCCGCCCACCGGGTCGCACGTCAGGCCGAGGTGGTGCTCCACGCCGATCTCGGCCGCGTTCTCCACCTGGGCCGGGCTGCCGCCCAGCACCTCCGTGAGGCCCGCCGCCGCCATCGCCGAGGCCGAACCGACTTCGCCCTGGCAGCCGACCTCGGCGCCGGAGATCGAGCCCGTTTGCTTGAGGATCGAGCCGATCGCGCCCGCGGTGAGCATGAACTTGACGATGCCGTCGTCGGTCGAGTGCCGGATGAAGCGCTGGTAGTAGTGCAGCACGGCCGGGATGATCCCGGCGGCGCCGTTGGTCGGCGCGGTGACCACGCGGCCGCCCGCGGCGTTCTCTTCGTTGACCGCGAGGGCGTACAAGCTGACCCAGTCCATCGCGTACAGCGGGTCGTCCAAGCCGTCCTCGGCCAGCAGCTTTTCGTGCAGCGCCTTCGCGCGGCGCGGCACCTTCAGGCCGCCCGGCAGGACGCCTTCGTGCGTGCAGCCGTTGCGGACGCACTCCGCCATGACCGCCCAGATCGCCAGCAGCCCGTCCCGGACTTCCTCGCGCGTGCGCCAGGAAAGTTCGTTCGCCAGCATGATCTCGCTGATCGGCAGGCCGGTCGACGCGCAGTGGCCGAGCAGGTCCGCGCCGGTGCGGAACGGGTACGGCACCGGTGTCGAGTCCTCGACGAACACCGCGTCCGTCTCGTACGACTCGTCGCGGACGAACCCGCCGCCGACCGAGTAGTAAGTCCGCTCGCGCAGCAGCTCACCGGCCGCGTCGAACGCGCGGAAGACCATGCCGTTCGGGTGCGCCGGCAACGACTTGCGCCGGTGCATCGTGAGGTCGGTGTCCTCGTCGAACGCGATCTCGTGCGTCCCGGCCAAAAGCAGCCGGCCGGACTCGCGGATCTCCGTGACGCGCACCGGCACGGTGTCGGTGTCGATCTCTTCGGGCCGCTCGCCCGAGAGCCCGAGCAGGACGGCTTTGTCACTGCCGTGGCCGAAGCCGGTCGCACCGAGCGAGCCGAACAGCTCGGCCTGGACGCGCGCGGTGCGGTCCAGGTCGGCGCCGAGTCCGTCCACAAAGGTCAGTGCCGCCCGCATCGGCCCGACGGTGTGGGAGCTCGACGGGCCGATGCCGATGGAAAACAGGTCGAAGACGCTGATCGCCATTGATCCGCCCCTTCCTATCGGGCCAGCAGGGAGCTGGCTTCTTGCGCGGCCGGGCCCTGGTCGGCGAGGTGCCGCAGGTTCTCCGGCAGCTCCTCCCCACGGTAGCCCTTGGTCTGCGCGTAGAGCCGTCCCGCGCGGTACGAGGAGCGCACCAGCGGCCCGGCCATGACACCGGCGAAGCCCATCGCCTCGGCGGCCTTCGAGTGCTCGACGAACTCCTCCGGCTTGACCCACCGGTCCACCGGGTGGTGCCGGGCCGAGGGACGCAGGTACTGCGTGATCGTCAGGATCTCGCAGCCCGCGTCGACCAGATCCCGCATCGCCGGCGCGACCTCGTCCGGCGTCTCACCCATCCCCAGAATCAGGTTCGACTTCGTCACCAAACCGGCCTCACGCGCCTTGGTGATGACCTCCAGGGAACGCGCGTACCGGAACCCCGGACGGATCCGCTTGAAAATCCGCGGCACCGTCTCCACGTTGTGCGCCAACACCTCCGGCCGCGACCCGAACACCTCAGCCAACTGCTCAGGGTCCGCGTTGAAATCCGGAATCAGCAGCTCCACGCCGGTACCCGGGTTGAGAGCGTGAATCTGCCGCACGGTCTCCGCGTACAGCCAAGCGCCGCCATCGTCAAGGTCATCACGGGCCACGCCGGTGACCGTCGAATACCGCAAACCCATGGCCTGAACGGACTCCGCGACCTTCCGCGGCTCAGTACGGTCCAGCTCAGCGGGCTTACCGGTGTCGATCTGGCAGAAGTCACACCGCCGGGTGCACTGATCCCCACCGATCAGGAACGTGGCCTCCCGGTCTTCCCAGCACTCGTAAATGTTGGGACAACCCGCCTCTTCACACACCGTGTGGAGACCCTCGCGGCGCACCAGACCCTTGAGTTCGGTGAACTCCGGCCCCATCCGCACCCGCGTCTTGATCCACGGCGGCTTCTTCTCGATCGGCGTCTCACTGTTGCGAACCTCGAGACGCAGCAGCTTCCGGCCCTCGGGCAGCGCGCTCATCGCGCGAGGTCCGCGTACAGCGGGTGCTTCTTCGCCAGCGTCTCGACGCGGTCGCGGAGCTTCGACCGCACGGCGTCGTCGAAGTCCGGCTTCAGCGCTTCCGCGATGACGTCGGCGACCTCGGTGAAGTCGTCCGCCTGGAAGCCGCGCGTGGCCAGCGCCGGCGTGCCGATCCGCAGGCCGGAGGTGATCATCGGCGGGCGCGGGTCGAACGGGACGGCGTTGCGGTTGACCGTGATGCCGACCTCGTGCAGCCGGTCCTCGGCCTGCTGACCGTCCAGCGCGGACCGGACCAGGTCGACCAGCACCAGGTGGACGTCGGTGCCGCCGGTCAGCACCCGCACCCCCGCGTCGGCGCAGTCGGCCTGCGAGAGGCGCTCCGCCAGGATCCGCGAGCCCTCCAGGGTGCGCTGCTGGCGCTCCTTGAACTCCTCGCTCGCGGCGATCTTCAGCGCGACGGCCTTGGCCGCGATGACGTGCTCCAGCGGCCCGCCCTGCTGGCCCGGGAACACCGCCGAGTTGATCTTCTTCGCCAGCTCCTCGCGGCAGAGGATGAGGCCGCCGCGCGGGCCGCCGAGGGTCTTGTGCGTGGTCGTGGTGACGATGTCGGCGTGCGGCACCGGCGACGGGTGCAGCCCGGCCGCGACCAGCCCGGCGAAGTGCGCCATGTCCACCATCAGGCGGGCACCGACGAGGTCGGCGATGCGGCGGAACTCGGCGAAGTCGAGCTGACGCGGGTACGCGGACCAGCCGGCGATGATCAGCTTCGGCTCGTGCTCGACGGCCAGGCGCTCGATCTCGGCGAGGTCGACGATCCCGGTCTCTTTGTCGACGTGGTAGGCGACGACGTTGTAGAGCTTGCCCGAGAAATTGATCTTCATCCCGTGCGTCAGGTGCCCGCCGTGCGCCAGGTCTAGGCCGAGGATCGTGTCGCCGGGCTTGAGCACGGCGAACATCGCGGCCGCGTTGGCCTGCGCGCCCGAGTGCGGCTGGACGTTGGCGTGCTCGGCGCCGAAGAGGGCCTTCGCGCGGTCGATGGCGAGCTGCTCCACGACGTCGACGTGCTCGCAGCCGCCGTAGTAGCGGCGGCCCGGGTAGCCCTCGGCGTACTTGTTGGTCAGCACCGAACCCTGCGCCTCGAGCACGCCCACCGGGGCGAAGTTCTCCGACGCGATCATTTCCAGGGTGGACTGCTGACGGGTCAGCTCGTCGGCGACCGCCGCGGCGACCTCGGGGTCGACGTCGGCGAGGTGAGCGTCGAAAGTCGTCATCAGTTCTCCTGGGTGAGCTGGGCGTACGCGGCGGCGTCGAGCAGGTCCGGCACGTCCCCGGTCAGACGCACCTTCAGGAGCCATCCTTCGGTGTACGGGTCGGAGTTGATGACCTCGGGGGTGTCCGATGTGGTGCCGTTCACCTCGACGACCTCGCCGGAGACCGGCGCGTACAGCTCGCTGACCGACTTGGTCGACTCGACCTCGCCGAACACCTCGCCCGCGGTGATGGCCGAGCCCGGGTCGGGCAGCTGGACGAACACGATGTCACCGAGCGATTCGGCGGCGAAGGCGGTGATGCCGACGGTGGCGACACCGTCCTCGACGGACAGCCACTCGTGTTCCTTGGTGTACTTCAGGTTCTCGGGGATGCTCACAGCTGGCAGTCCTTTACGCGCGGGAGTAGAAGGGCAGGGCGACGACCTCGACGGGCTCGATCCTGCCCCGGATGTCGACGGAGAGCTCGGTACCGGGCTCGGCGTACGCCCGATCGACGTACGCCATGGCGATCGGGTAACCCAGCGTCGGCGACAGCGCGCCGCTGGTGACCTCGCCGATCTCGGTGCCGTCGGCCAGCACCGCGTAACCGTGGCGAGGAGCGCGGCGACCGGCGCCCTTCAGCCCCACCCGCACACGCGGAACGTCCGCTTTGGACCGCTCCTCCAGGGCCGCGCGACCGACGAAGTCACCCGGCTTCTCGAACTTGACGACGCGGCCGAGCCCGGCCTCGAACGGGCTCTGCCCGGCGGTGAGTTCGTTGCCGTACAACGGCATCCCGGCTTCGAGCCGCAGCGTGTCGCGGCAGGCGAGCCCGGCCGGGACCAGGCCGTGGGGCTCGCCGGCCTCCAGCAGCAGCCGCCACAGCGCCGGTGCCTCGTCGGCGTCGACGAACAGCTCGAAGCCGTCCTCGCCGGTGTAGCCGGTGCGGGCCAGCAGGACGTCGTGGCCCTTCACCGACGCCGGGACGCTGGCGTAGTACTTCAGCGCGTCCAGGTCGGCGTCGGTCACGGCGCCCAGGATTTCGACGGCCTTCGGGCCCTGGACGGCGATCAGTGCGGTCGTCTCGGACCGGTCGTCCACGACCGCGTCGAAGCCGGCGACCCGCTCGGCCAGCGCGTCCGAGACGACCTGCGCGTTGCCCGCGTTCGCGACGACCAGGTAGTGCTCGTCGGCCAGCCGGTAGACGACCAGGTCGTCGAGCACGCCGCCCTCGGCGTTGCAGATCATCGTGTACCGCGCCCGGCCCGGCTTGACCCCGGTGAGGTTGCCGACCAGCGCGAAGTCCAGGACGTCGGCCGCCTGCTTGCCGGTGACGTGGATTTCGGCCATGTGCGACAGGTCGAACAGCCCGGCCGCCTCGCGGACGGCCTTGTGCTCGGCCAGCTCGCTGGCGTAGCGGACCGGCATGGACCAGCCGGCGAAGTCGGTGAACAGCGCACCGAGTCCCTTGTGGACTCCGTGCAGGGAGGTTTCTTTGGACACTTCAGCGCGTGACACTGGGGCTCAGCCTTCGTAAGCGTTGAGGGGCGGGCAGGAGCAGACGAGGTTACGGTCACCGCGGGCGCCGTCGATGCGACGCACCGGGGGCCAGTACTTGTTCTTCCGCGAAACACCCGCCGGGTACACGGCCAGCTCGCGGTCGTAGCGCTTGTCCCACGCCCCGACCAGCGTCTCGGCGGTGTGCGGGGCGCCCCGCAACGGCGACTCCTCGGCGCTCCACTTACCGTTCGCGACCTCGTCGATCTCGGCGCGGATGGCGATCATCGCGGCGATGAAGCGGTCGATCTCGCCCAGGTCCTCGGACTCGGTCGGCTCGACCATCAGGGTGCCCGCGACCGGGAACGACATCGTCGGCGCGTGGAAGCCGTAGTCGATGAGCCGCTTGGCGACGTCGTCGACCGTCACGCCGGTCTCCTTGGTGATCTGCCGCAGGTCGAGGATGCACTCGTGCGCGACCAGGCCGTCCTGGCCCGTGTAGAGCACCGGGTAGTGCGGCGCGAGCCGCGAAGCGACGTAGTTCGCGGCCAGCACAGCGACCTTCGTGGCCGCGGTCAGGCCGGGCGCGCCCATCATCCGGACGTAGGCCCAGGAGATCGGCAGGATCGACGCCGAGCCGTAGGGCGCGCCGCTGATCGGGCCGACGCCGGTTTCCGGGCCGGCGGCGTCGAGCAGCGGGTGGTTCGGCAGGTAGGGCGCGAGGTGCGCGCGCACCGCGACCGGGCCGACGCCGGGGCCACCGCCGCCGTGCGGGATGCAGAAGGTCTTGTGCAGGTTCAGGTGCGAGACGTCGCCGCCGAACTCGCCCGGCTTGGCCAGGCCGAGCAGGGCGTTGAGGTTCGCGCCGTCGACGTACACCTGGCCGCCGCCGTCGTGGACGATCTTGGCCAGCTCGTCGATGTCGTGCTCGTACACGCCGTGCGTGGACGGGTAGGTGACCATGATCGCGGCGAGGGTGTCGCGGTGGGCGTCGACCTTGGCCCGCAGGTCGGCGAGGTCGACGTTGCCCTCGTCGGTGCACTTCACGACGACCACGCGCATCCCGGCGAGCACCGCGGACGCGGCGTTGGTGCCGTGCGCGGACGACGGGATCAGGCAGACGTCGCGAGCGTCGTCACCGTTCGCGCGGTGGTAGGCGCGGATCGCGAGGAGGCCGGCGAGCTCGCCCTGGCTGCCCGCGTTCGGCTGCAGCGACACCTGGTCGTAGCCGGTGACCTCGGCCAGCCACTCGGCCAGCTGGGCGACCAGCGTGTGGTACCCCTCGGCGTCCTCGGCCGGGGCGAACGGGTGGATGCCCGCGAACTCCCGCCAGCTGATCGGCTCCATCTCGGTGGTGGAGTTGAGCTTCATCGTGCAGGAGCCGAGCGGGATCATGCCGCGGTCGAGCGCGTAGTCCTGGTCGGCCAGGCGACGCAGGTAGCGCAGCATCGCCGTCTCCGAGCGGTGGGTGCCGAAGACCTCGTGCCCCATGAAGCCGCTCTCGCGGGCCAGGCCGCTGGGCAGCGCGACACCGTCTCGGACGTCCTCGTCGACCCCGAACGCGCGCAGGACCTTCGCGGTGATCGCGGGGGTGCTGACCTCGTCGAAGGCGACCCGGACGTGGTCGGCGTCGACGTGCCCGAGGTTGATCCCGGCTTCGCGGGCGGCCGCGTGGACCTCGGCGGCCTGGCCCGGGACGTGCGCGACGACGGTGTCGAAAAAGGACTCGTGCACGATCTCGACGCCGGTCTTGCGGAGAGCGTCGGCGAAGCCCGCGGCGAGGCCGTGGACGCGCTGGGCGATCTTCCTCAGGCCGTCCGGGCCGTGGTAGACCGCGTACATCGCGGCCAGCACGGCCGGGAGGACCTGCGCGGTGCAGATGTTGGACGTCGCCTTCTCGCGGCGGATGTGCTGCTCACGCGTCTGCAGCGCGAGCCGGTAGGCGGAGTTGCCGTCGGCGTCGACCGAGACGCCGACCAGGCGCCCGGGCAGCGACCGCTCGAGGCCGGCGCGGACCGACATGTACCCGGCGTGCGGGCCGCCGTAGCCGAGCGGGACACCGAAGCGCTGGGTCGACCCGGCGGCGACGTCGGCGCCGAACTCGCCGGGCGCGGTGATCAGGGTGAGCGCGAGGAGGTCGGCGGCGACGGTGAACAGAGCGCCCGCGGCCTTCGCCGACTCGGAAATCGCGTGGTAGAAGCCGCGGCCGCGCAGCACGCCGGACGCGCCGGGGTACTGGACGACGACGCCGAAGAACTCTTCCGGCAGGCCGGTCAGCAGGTCCCGGACCTCGACCTCGATGCCGAGGGCCTCGACCCGGGTGCGCACGACGGCGATGGTCTGCGGCAGGCACTCGGCGTCGAGGACGACCTTGTTCGACTTGGCCTTCGACGCGCGGCGCATCAGCGTGACGGCTTCGGCGACGGCGGTCGACTCGTCCAGCAGCGAGGCGTTCGCGGTGGCCAGGCCGGTCAGGTCGGCGACCATGGTCTGGAAGTTGAGGAGGGCCTCGAGCCGGCCCTGGGAGATTTCCGGCTGGTAGGGCGTGTACGCGGTGTACCAGGCCGGGTTCTCGAGGACGTTGCGGCGGATCACGCCGGGGGTGACGGTGTCGGAGTAGCCCAGGCCGATCATCTGCGTCATCGGCCGGTTGCGGGCGGCGAGGGCGCGCAGCTCCGCGGTGGCTTCCTCTTCGGACGCGGCGGGCGGGAGCCGCAGGTCACGGGTGGCGCGGATGGCGCTCGGGACAGCGGCCCCGACGAGGGCGTCCAGGCTGCCGTAGCCGCACTCGGCCAGCATCTTCGCGCGTTCGGCCTCGGACGGGCCGATGTGGCGGGCGTCGAACTGCGTAGACGTGATGGGGAGCTCCTCGGGCCGGGCACCGGGCAGAACGGTGCGCTGGGAACTCCCCCTCTGTCATGGCACCTGAGAGTTTCACCGTGCGGGACACGGCTTTCACCTTGGGTGAGGCGCGGGTGCGCCTGCTTTCCAGAGTGGCCTCGCACGAAGCGGTAGCAGGTACCTGAGAGATTCCGGGGAGTTTGCTCCTTCGGTGCCCCACCGACTTCGTGAGGGCTCTCCCGCCTCGGCTCGACGGCCCGATCTGCAGTTGTGGCGGCTACGGTACCCGGCGCTTCCCACGGGCGTCTACTTCACCCGGGCAACACCACAGTGATCCTCGACCCCGCCTCGACCGCGCCCCCGGGAGGTCGCGAATGACTCATTCGGGACGTCGGAGGTCTCGAATGAGTCATTCGCGACCTTCGGCGACCCGGTGCGCGACCTGCCCGGCCAGCGCCGGGGGCCGTCGCACCCGGCCCGAGGGCAGGACCAGGCGTTTCAACGGTCCGCCCACGGGCACCGGGGGCAGGCCCGCGCCGAGCAGGACCTGCTCGACGAGTTGCTCGGCGTGCCACGCCACCGAGTCGTTGAGCCGGTCCAGCGAGGGGCGGTCGCCGTCGAAGACGTCCTCGTCGGCCAGGGTCACCTCGAAGTACGCGCAGCCCCCCGGGACCGAAATCGCCTCCTCGATCGCGCGGGCGCCTTCTTCAGGATCGTCGAACCCGGCTTCGAGCAGCGGTTCGCGGTAGATCCGCGCCGCGCGGGCGCGCATGCGAGGGCCGTAGCGGACCACGACCGGGAGCCGTCCGGTCAGGTCCGGCACGGCGAGTCCGTGCAGGAGCATGATCGGCGGCACCGAGTGCACCAGCCGCGGCGCCGGCTCGGCCAGCTCGCGGGCGGTGATCCGGACGCGGTCGGCCATCGCGTCCGGGAGGCCGAAGTAGCGGAAGTCGACGTTGCCGAACCCGAGGCCGTCGGCGACCAGCGACGCCAGCAGCTCGCCGTACCCCCAGATCGGCGACAGCACGACCACCGGCGGCGCGGTGACGACCGGCGACGGCACGGGCGGGCGGGTCGCCTCCTGCTCGGGCACCTGGATGACCAGCCGCGGCGGCTCGTGCCAGTCGTGCACCTCGGCGACCCGCCAGTACAGCCCGAGCGGCCGCCACAGCTCGCCGAGGACGTCGTGCTCGATGATCCGCCGCACCTCGGCGTCGGAGTAGGGGAAGTCCCGCGGCGGCACGATCCCGACGTAGTGGTGGTAGGTGACGCGGACCTCGTCGCCGCGGGTGGCCGAGCGGATCCGCATCTCCCAGTCGATCGGCGACGCCGCGATCGCGTTCGCCACCTGCGTGCCGGGCGAGGAGTAGACGAGCGCGGTGGCCTGCCGGAGGAACTGCCCGGCCCGGTCGATGCCCTCCCGCAGCGCCTTCGCCGCCTGCGCGACGTGCACCGGGCTCGCGAGGCTGTCGGGCAGGACGCCGGCGACGCGCAGGAGCTCGGCTTCGGTCAGTCCGGTGACCTCGGCGAGCTGCGCCCAGTGGTCGAACACCGTCACCTTGGGCGCGTGCCGGTGCTCGATCCAGCTGCGCAGCGTCGACGTCGGGACGCCGATGCGCCGCGCGGCCTCGTCCAGGGAGAGCCCGCGGGAGCGGATGCCCGTCCGGACCGCTTCCGCCCACTCGTCGGCGCGCCAGTGCGTCACCTCACAAAGCTAACGAAACCCGCTAGCTTTGCGCGGGGACAACCCGCCCGCGGCGCTCCGACGCTGGTCACCATGACCACCACCGTCCTCGCCCTGACCCTGATCGTCGGCGGGCTGACCTTCGCCGCCGGCGCCTTCCTCGCCTCCGAGATCGCCGTCCGCGTGCTGCGCCGCCGCGAACGGCTGCTGTCCGAAGAGCGCAAGAAGCTCAATGCGGCCTGGCGCCACCTGCGGGAGGTCTACGGCGTCAAGAAACCGACCAAGCGTTAGAGCGGGGTGACGTACGCGCCGGAGATGCCGCCGTCGACCAGGAACTGCGACGCCGTGATGAAGCTGGCGTCGTCGCTGGCCAGGAAGGCGACCGCGGCCGCGATCTCCTCGGGCTCGGCGAACCGGCCGACCGGCACGTGCACCAGGCGCCGCGCCGCGCGTTCCGGGTCCTTCGCGAACAGCTCCTTGAGCAGCGGGGTGTTCACCGGCCCCGGGCACAGCGCGTTGACGCGGATGTTCTCCCGCGCGAACTGCACCCCGAGCTCGCGGCTCATCGCGAGCACCCCGCCCTTGGACGCGGTGTAAGAGATCTGCGACGTCGCCGCGCCCATCACTGCGACGAACGACGCCGTGTTGATGATCGAACCCTTGCCCTGGCGCTGCATGTGCGGCAGGACGGCCTTGCAGCAGTGGTACACCGACGTCAGGTTGACGCGCTGCACGCGCTCCCACGCCTCGATGCCGGTGGTGAGGATGGAGTCGTCCTCGGGCGGCGAAATCCCCGCGTTGTTGAAGGCGACGTCGACCGAGCCGAACTGCTCGACCGTGCTGTGGAACAGGTTCTCGACCTGCTCGGCGTCGGTGACGTCGGTCTGGATGAACGCGCCGCCGATCTCGTCGGCCGCGGCTTTGCCCGAATCCGGCGTCAGGTCCCCGATGACGACCTTCGCCCCTTCGCTCGCCAGGCGCCGGGCCGAAGCGAGCCCGATGCCGCTGGCGCCGCCGGTGATCACCGCGACGCGCCCTTCGAAACGCTGGACCATTACTCCTCCGTGCTCAGAAAGACGTTCTTGGTTTCGGTGAACGCCGCGGCGGCGTCCGGGCCGAGTTCGCGGCCGAGGCCGGACTGCTTGAAGCCGCCGAACGGCGTCCAGTAGCGCACCGACGAGTGCGAGTTCACCGAGAGGTTGCCGGCTTCGACGCCGCGCGCGACCCGGAACGCGCGGCCGGCGTCGCGGGTCCAGATCGACCCGGACAGGCCGTACTCGGTCGCGTTGGCCATCCGGATCGCGTCGGCCTCCTCCGCGAACGGCACGACGGCGACGACCGGGCCGAAGACCTCCTCCGCGGCGACCGGGTGCCGCAGGTCCGGCGGGGTGACGACGGTCGGCGGGAACCAGAAGCCGCGGCCCGCGGGGGCGGTGCCGCGGATCGCGACGGGCGCGTCGTCCGGCACGTAGGAGGCGACCTTCTCCCGGTGCGCGGCCGAGATCAGCGGCCCCATTTCGGTCTTCTCGTCGCCGGGGTCGCCGACGACGACGCCGTGCACCGCGGGTTCCAGCAGCTCCATGAAGCGGTCGTACGCGCTCGCCTGCACCAGGATCAGCGAGCGGGCGCAGCAGTCCTGGCCCGCGTTGTCGAAGACGCCGTAGGGCGCGGTCGCCGCGGCTTTCTCGAGGTCGGAGTCGGCGAAGACGATGTTGGCGTTCTTGCCGCCCAGCTCCAGCGTCACGCGCTTCACCCGCGCCGCGCAGCCCGCCATGATCTGCTTGCCGACCTCGGTCGAGCCGGTGAACACGACCTTCCGCACGGCCGGGTGCTCGACGAACCGCTGCCCGACCACGGATCCCTTGCCGGGCAGCACCTGGAAGACGTCCTCCGGGATGCCCGCCTCGCGCGCCAGCTCGGCCAGCCGGATGGCGGTCAGCGGCGTCAGCTCGGCCGGTTTGAGGACGACGGTGTTCCCGGCGGCGAGCGCGGGCGCGAACCCCCAGCCGGCGATCGGCATCGGGAAGTTCCACGGCACGATCACGCCGACCACGCCCAGGGGCTCCTGGAAGGTGACGTTGATGCCACCCGGGACCGGGATCTGCTTGCCGAGCAGGCGTTCCGGCGCGGCCGAGTAGTAGTTGAGGACGTCCCGGACGTTGCCGGCCTCCCAGCGGGCGTTGCCGATGGTGTGCCCGGAGTTTTCGACCTCCAGCCGCGCGAGGTGCTCGATGTCGGCCTCGACGGCGTCGGCGAAGCGGCGCAGCAGCCGCGCGCGGTCGCCGGGGGTGACGGCGCGCCACGCCGGGAACGCCGCGTGCGCGCGGGCGATCGCCGCGTCGGTCTCTTCGGCGCTGGTCAGCGCCACTGTCCGCACCACCTCTTCGGTGGCCGGGTTGAGGACGTCGAAACTGCTGGTCATTCCCTCTCCTTGCTCGCTTCGACGAGAGCCTGGAACAGCCGGAGGTCGTCGCTGTCCTGCTCGGGGTGCCACTGCACGCCCAGGACGAACTCGCCGGGCACCTCGGCGGCCTCGATCGTGCCGTCGGCCGCCCACCCGACGGCCTCCATCCCGGCGCCGAGCCGGTCGATCGCCTGGTGGTGGTAGCACAGCGTCTTGGTTTCGGGCCCGAGGATCGCCGCCGCCCGGCTGCCTTCGGCGAGCGTGACCGTGCCCCGGCCGAAGGTCGCGGGCGCGGGCTGGTGCTCGGTGGTGCCCGCGCTTTCGGGCAGGTGCTGGGCCAGGGTGCCGCCGAGGGCGACGCTCATCACCTGCAGGCCGCGGCACACGCCGAGCACCGGCTTGCCCGCTTTGCGCGCGGCTTCGAACAGGCCGAACTCGAAGGCGTCCCGCTCCGGCCGGACGTAGGTGGCCGGGTGCGGCTCGTGGCCGTAGCGCGCGGGCTCGACGTCGGCGCCGCCGGTGAGCACCAGGGCGTCCACAGTGGACATCAGCCGGTCGTACCCGCCGGACACCGGCGGGAGCAGCACCGGGAGGCCGCCCGCCGCGACGACGCAGTCGACGTAGACCCGGTGCAGCAGCACGGCTTCGGTTTCCCAGACGCCGAACTTCGCCGGTTCGAGGTAGCTGGTGAGGCCGATGACGGGCTTGCCCCGATTCGCGTCAGAGCCGTTCGAAGCCACGGATCAGCTCCCAGTCGGTGACGGCGGCGTTGTAGGCGTCGATTTCGATCTTCGCCGCGTTCAGGTAGTGGTCGACGACGTCTTCGCCGAACGCCTCGCGCGCCAGCTCGCTCTCCGCGAGCGCGGCGGCGGCTTCGGGGAGCGTGGTCGGGACGGTACCGAGGCCGGAGTGGTAGGCGTTGCCGGTGAAGGGCTCTTCGAGCTCCAGCTCGTTCTCGATGCCGTGGAGCCCGGCGGCGATGAGCGCGGCCACGGCGAGGTACGGGTTGACGTCCCCGCCCGGCACCCGGTTCTCGACGCGCAGCGACTCGCCGTGCCCGACGACGCGCAGCGCACAGGTGCGGTTGTCGGTGCCCCAGGCGATCGCGGTCGGGGCGAAGCTGCCGGGCACGAACCGCTTGTAGGAGTTGATGTTCGGCGCGAAGAAATAGGTCAGCTCGTGCAGTCCGGCGAGCTGGCCGGCGAGGAAGTGCTCCATCAGCTTCGAGAAGCCGTGCTCGCCGTCCCCGGCCAGCACCGCGCGTCCCTCGGTGGAGCGCAGGCTGATGTGGATGTGGCAGGAGTTGCCCTCGCGCTCGTTGTACTTCGCCATGAAGGTGAGGCTCTTGCCCTCCTGCGCGGCGATCTCCTTGGCACCGTTCTTGTAGACGCTGTGGTTGTCGCACGTGCTCAGGGCATCGGTGTAGCGGAAGGCGATCTCCTGCTGGCCAGGGTTGCACTCGCCCTTGGCCGACTCCGGGTAGAGCCCGGCGCCCGCCATGTCGTTGCGGATGCGGCGCAGCAGCGGCTCCAGCCGCGCGGTGCCGAGCATCGAGTAGTCGACGTTGTACTGGTTGGCGGGCTTGAGGCCGTGGTAGCGCTTGTCCCAGGCGGCCTCGTAGGTGTCTTCGAAGACGATGAACTCGAGCTCGGTGCCGACGAAGGCGGCGAGCCCGCGTTCGGCGAGGCGGTCGAGCTGGCCGCGCAGGATCTGGCGCGGCGACACCGAGACCGGGCCGCCCTGCACGCGCTCGACGTCGGCGAGGACGAGCGCGGTGCCCTCCTGCCACGGGACTTCCCGCAGCGTCTCGAGGTCGGGGCGCAGCACGAAGTCGCCGTAGCCGCTGTCCCAGGAGGAGAGCGCGTACCCGCCGACGGTGTTCATGTCGACGTCGACGGCGAGCAGGTAGTTGCAGGCCTCGGTGGCGTGGCCGACGACCTCGTCGAGGAAGTACTCGGCCGAGCAGCGCTTGCCCTGCAGCCTGCCCTGCATGTCGGTGAGCGCGACCAGCACCGTGTCGATCGTGCCCGCGTCCACGCGCGCCCGGAGTTCGTCGAGCGTGAGCATGCCTCGCCTGCGTGCCATCCGTCGCCCCAAAGGTTTGGTATGAATCCTTTGCCGGTCCTTCCTACCCGGTCACCCGAGCTGGGTCAACCCGAAATAAGGTATCTTTTTGTACCATTGAAGTGGCGGCCGGATTGTCCGGCTTGCCCGGCTGAGAAGAGCCTGTGAATTCGCTCGTCCGGGAGGAAAAGGGGGTCCCCGCACGTTGAACGGGACAAGAGAGGTGAGATCGATGACCACAGCATTCACGCAGCAGACCACGATCGGACAGCAGCAGGCCCGGCCCCAGCTGCCGACCCTGCCCACCGGCTGGCCGATCGGTTCGTACGAGTCCTACGAGCAGGCACAGCGGGCGGTCGACCACCTCGCGGGCACCGACTTCCCCGTCACCGACGTCACGATCGTGGGCGTGGAGCCGCTGCTCGTCGAGCGGGTCGCGGGCAAGATGACGTGGGGCAAGGTCCTCGGCAGCGCGGCGACGTCCGGCGCGCTGTTCGGCCTGTTCCTCGGCCTGATGCTCAGCCTGCTCAACCCGGGCGCCGGCCTGGTCCCCATCGTCATCGGCCTCGTCGCCGGTCTGGGGTTCAACCTGCTCTTCGGCGCGCTGGGCTACGCGGCGAACCGGAACAAGCGCGGGTTCATCTCCCAGAGCCAGCTGGTCGCCCGGCGCTACGACGTCCTGTCCCAGCCCCGCAACGCCGAGAAGGGCCGCGCCCTGCTGGCGGACCTGGCGGCGCGGAGTGCGTTCGGTCACTGACGGTTGTCGACCGAGAAGGCCGCCTCCCCCGGGAGGCGGCCTTCGTCGTGCCTGAGCAGCCCCCGAATTCCACGCTACCGGGAGGGTCCGACAGTTCCCGGCGTCCTCGGCAAGCGCGGCCCGGGTTGTCCACAACGCCGAGCCGGCGCCCCGATCATCCACACCGGCCCACCGGCGGCCGGAAGTTGTCGGCGCCCGCCGGTAGCGTGGAAAACGGGGGCTGCTCAGGTGCCCGGCGACACGATCGGGCACGTCCGGAACCCCCGCCGGATCCAATAGCCGCTCCGGACAGCCCGCGCGCAGCACTCCTGGGACCGCGCCGTCTCCGGAGCTCCCCCGGACGACCCGCGCGCAGCACGTCCGGCACCCCCGCCGCCTCCGGAGCTCCCCCGGACGACCCACGCGCAGCACGTCCGGCACCCCCGCCGCCTCCGGAGCTCCCCCGGACGAACCGCGCACAGCACGTCCGGCACCCCCGCCGCCTCCGGAGCTCCTCCGAACGAACCGCGCACAGCACGTCCGGCACCCCCGCCGCCTCCGGAGCTCCCCCGGACGAACCGCGCACAGCACGTCCGGCACCCCCGCCGCCTCCGGAGCTCCCCCGGACGAACCGCGCACAGCACTCCTGGGACCGCGCCGTCTCCGGAGCTCATCCGGACGACCCGCGCGCGGCACGTCCGGATCCCCGCCGCCTCGGGAGCTTCCACCGGACGCCCCGCCCACAGCAGCTTCCCCCAACTCGCGCGGTCGTCCCGCGCCGGCGGCGCCTCCCGGCCGCTGCCCTTTCTTCACCGAGGCGACCCGCCCCCGGGAATCACCGAGGAGGCCGCCTCCACGATCACTCAGCCACCCGGCAAGCCCGCGCGCCCCCCGCTCAAGTCCCCGACGACACCGTCGGCACGTCCGGAACCCCCGCCGCCTCGGGAGCTCCTACCGGACGCCCCGCCCGCAGCAGCTTCCCCCACCCCGCGCGGTCGTACCGCGCCGCCGGCGTCTCCGCCAAGAACTCCCGCAAGATCTCGAGAAACCGCTCCGGATCCGACCGGTGCGGGAAGTGGCCCGCGCCCTCGAAGAGGACCAGCCTGCTGCCCGGCATCGCCCGGTGCGCCCGCAGCGCGTGGCCGCTCGGCACCACCCGGTCCTCCGTGCCCCACACCAGCAGCGTCGGGATGCCCTCGGTCAGGTAGCACCGATCCAGCATGTTGACCACCTGCCCGCGCCAGTCGACGACCGAGCGCAGCGTCCGCAGGAACGCCGAGCGCGTGCCCGGCTCGACCAGCCGCACGTACCGGGTCAGCACGTAGTCGAGGTCCGCGTCGTCGAAGAGCCGCAGCAGCCCCGCGAACCCGCGCAGCGCCGCCACCGCGGGCGGCGTCCCCAGCAGCGGCAGCACCAGCCCCGCCCCCGGCGCCGCGGCCAGGCGCAGCAGCGGGTGGACGCCCGCGCCGACCCCGCCCGAGCCGACCAGCACGAGGCGTTCGCACCGCTCCGGGAACTGGTAGGCGAACTGCATCGCGACACCGCCGCCGAGCGAGTGCCCGACCACCGTCACCCGGTCGACGTCGAGGGTGGTCAGCAGGTCGCGCATGCCGCACGCGTAGGCCGCGACCGAGTAGTCCGCGCGCGGCTTGGCCGACGAGCCGTGGCCGAGCAGGTCGGGCGCGATCACCGTGAAGTCGGCCGACAGCGACGCCAGCAGCTCCAGCCAGGTCGACGAGTCGTCGCCGATGCCGTGCAGGAAGAGCAGGGCCGGCCCGCGCCCGGCCATCCGGTAGGCGCGCTCGTACCCGTGGACGACCCGGGTGCGCGGGGCGAAGCTGTCCGTGGATGGCGTCACCCGCCCAGCTCAGCACGCGCACGTTCGCCCGGCGTTTCGGGCGCGTTCGCAACGGGTGAACGCGCCCTCGCGGCCCCTTACCTGGTCGGTGTCGGCGTCGGTGACGCCAGCGGCGTGGGGGTCGCGGCCGGCACCGTCACCTTCGGGATCGCCGCGCTGAACGGCACGCCGGCGAGCTCGCGGCAGGCGCCGCGGTGGCCGTTGTAGCCGTTGTAGTTGCCCTGGTCGTCGGTGACGCCCTGCTCGATCTTCGGCCGGGGGAACCGGTTGTCCTCGCCGAGCTTGCGCGTGCCGCCGGTCGCGGGTTCGCAGGCGTAGCGGGTCACGGTGAGCGGCCTGCCCTCTTCGTCGTAGAGGTAGACCTCGGTCAGCGGCTTGCCTTCGGCGTCGAAGGCGTAGACGTTCTCGACGTCGCGGCCGCCGTAGGTCAGCTGGTCGTTGCCGTAGTGGTCGACCGAAGACGAGGAGTACGACGTCGGACCCGAGTAGCTGCTCCCGTGGGCGAACAGGTCGATCGCGATGCCGAACCCGCCGAGGGCACCCCCGATGACGAACGCCGAGATCGGCACCGCCATCCACAGCAGCCGCCGGTCGGTGCGGACCCGCGGGCCCGCCCACAGCGCCCCGACGGCCGCGAGGATCAGCAGCGGCAGCAGCAGCACCGCACTCCGGTGCCGCAGCATGAGCAGCAGCCCGAACGCGACCAGCACGACGGCGCACACCACCCACCACGCCGGCTTGAGCGAACCGGCATAACGCAGGAACTTGCCGGTGTCCTCCTGGTCGCGTCCCTTCGCCACCGTGGCGCGCAGCCACCGCACTTCGGGCAGCGCCAGCACCGGCTCGATCCCGCCGCGCAGCAGCAGCGCCAGGCTGACGAAGAAGACCGGCGCGAACAGGAGCAAGCCGCTGAAGGCGTCCAGGCTGCGGGAGACGGTGGCGCTGAACGCGAGCAGGGCGAGCCCCAGCGAGCAGAACACCAGGCCCCACAACGCGATCCGCGGCTTCGCCAGGCTGGGCGCGCCCGTCGCGAGCACCTGCGTGCCGTCCTCCCCCGGCGCCGGGTACCCCCCGGACGCGCGCAGTTCGGCGGCGTAGCTCTCCGGCGAGCCGAGCCGTTCGATCAGGGCCTCGACGCGGGCACCCTCCCCCAGCTCGGCCTCCAATTCGGCCAGGTGCGGGCGGACGTCCTCGAGGATCTCTTCGATCTCGCTCGCGGGCAGGTCGGCGAGCGCGGTCCGGACCCGCGCCAGATACACCCGCACGGCCGTCGGCTTGTCGCTCATGCTGCCTCTCCCAAAAGCACGTTCATCGTCGATGCGAAGCTCTGCCACGTCTTGCCGGACTCCGCCAGCCGGACCCGGCCCGGTTCGTTCAGGCTGTAGTACTTGCGGTGCGGTCCCTCTTCGCTGGGTACTACGTACGAAGTCAGCAAGCCGGCCTTGTAGAGCCTGCGCAACGTCCCGTACACCGACGCGTCCCCCACCTCGTCCAGGCCGGCGGCCCGGAGTCTTCTCAGTACGTCGTACCCGTAGCCGTCTTCGTCGCGGAGCACCGCGAGAACGGCGAGATCGAGTACGCCCTTGAGCAGCTGACTGATCTCCACTGCACCCTCCAGTCTTACGCTTGGGAAGGTACCACGCATTGCACAGTAGTGTGCACGGCGGAGGGTGGTTCGGCCATCATGCTCCTGACAGAACTTCAGGAGGAGTGAGCGGTGGACCTGATCAAGACGGACTTCCAGCTGCTGGACGAGCGGTTCGCGCGCGTCAACGGCGACGAGTGGACGCAGCGCCTGCACACGGGCTGCCGCTGGACGGAGGGGCCGGCGTACTTCCCGGCCGGCCGCTACCTGGTGTTCAGCGACATCCCGAACGACCGAACAATGCGCTGGGACGAGACAACGGGCCAGGTCGGCGTGTTCCGTCAGCCGTCCGGGTACGCGAACGGCCACACGGTGGACCGCCGGGGCCGGCTGATCAGCTGCGAGCAGGGGCCCCGCCGCGTGACGCGCACCGAGCACGACGGCTCGATCACGGTGCTGGCGTCGAAGTATCAAGGAAAGCGCCTGAACAGCCCGAACGACGTGGTCGAGCACTCGGACGGGTCAATCTGGTTCACCGACCCGAGTTACGGAATCGACAGCGATTACGAGGGGTACCGAGCCGAGAGCGAGATCGGCGCCTGCCACGTGTACCGCGCGGCCCCGGACGGCTCGGTGACGATCGTGGCGGACGACTTCAGCCGGCCGAACGGCCTGGCGTTTTCGGCGGACGAGTCGCGGTTGTACATCGCGGACACGCGCCAGGACCCGAGCCACATCAGGGTGTTTTCCGTGGCGGAAGGCGGAAAGCTGACCGGCGGCGAGATCTTCGCGACGAGCGACAGCGGCGGCTTCGACGGAGTGCGGGTGGACAGCGAAGGCCAGGTCTGGGCGGCGGCCCACGACGGCCTGCACTGTTTCGCTTCGGACGGCACGAGAATCGGCAAGCTGCGGATCCCGGAGGTGTGTTCGAACTTCACGTTCGGCGGCGCACGGGGAAACGAGCTGTTCATCACGGCTTCCAGCTCGGTCTACACCCTGAGGGTGACGGTGAACGGCGCCCGCTACCCGCGCTGAGTGCCGGAGCCGGCCGGGAACACCCCAAGCGCCCCAATGTGGCCTTCGGTGCGCCCAACGCACCCAATGTGGCCTTCGGTGCATCCAACGCACCCAATGTGGCCTTCGGTGCGCCCAACGCAACCAAGGCCACATTGGGGCGCTTTGGGGTCCGCTGTGGCGAGTCGTTCGGGGCGGTTAGGCGGGTGTGGCCGCCTCGACCCGCTCCACCACCGCGTCGAGGCGGCGCCAGGCCCGGCTCACCTGGACCAGCCAAGCCGCCTCGGTCACCACGTCCGCTTCCGTGTCCGGTTCCGCCGCGTGGTCGGGCTCGCGGGCGAAGCGGCGACCCGCGCGGCCCGCCTCGATCGCCGCCGCCAGGGTTACCGCTTCCACCGTGGCCGCCACCTCCGCCTCGCGGACTCCCGCCCGGCGCGCCGCCGCCTCTGCGCGGGCCGGGAGGTCCGGGTCGAAGTGGGCTCGGAGCGCCAGGTGGCCGTCGCGGATTTCGATGACCCTGCGGTACAGCGCGAACTCCGCGCCGCCCGCCAGTTTGCGGCCCGGATCCAAGGCGATGCCCGGGACCGCCGTGCGCAACGCCGTCCACAGCGGCTCGATGCGGCGGTACGCCCGGTACGCGCGGACCCGGCCGACCAGCGACGACACCGCCGGTGACCACGCGCTGAGCGTGGCGCCCGCCGCCACGAAACCGATCGTCACGGCCGCGAGTACCGAAGACGGGACGTCCTCGCGGGCGCCGATCCGCCCTGTTCGCGCCAGCTGCACGACGTCGTCCACGTCCCAGAACGTCCACGCCGCCGCCGCGCCCACGCCGACGACCAGCAGCCACAGCCCGGCGCGCAGCGGTCCCGGCTCCGCGTGCCACGCGCTGCGGACGAACACCGCGAACAGCAGGCCGAGGCTGATCAGGCTGTACACCAGGAACAGCACCTTGTCGCCCACGGCGAACGGCAGGCCGGCGGCCGAAAAGAGCGTGTCATCGCCCACGCGCCGCGGCTCGGAAAGCGCGAAGCACGCCGCGAGCAGCACCATCGTCGCCGCGGTGAACAGCGCGTGCGGGGCGAGCCGGGCGCCGTCGCCGCGCCACACCGACTGCGTGAAGGCGACCGCGAACCCGATCGCGCCCAGCTTCAGCTCGTCGCCGGACAGGTTCAGGACCCACTCGGCCACCGGGCCCGGGCCGGCCAGCGCCGACATCGCCGGCGTCAGCACCAGGATGCCGGCGGCGATGCAGATGCCGAAGCCGGCGAGGAACCACATCGTGCGCACCGGCTGGCTGCGGCGTGCCTCGATCAGCTTGTACCCGAACCCGGCGAAACCCGCCGTGCAGAGGTAGTAGGCGAGGGTTTCGATCACGGCGTGCGGCGGCCGAACAAGGAATCGAAGCGCCGCACGCCATCCGGGACGTCGGGTGCGGGTTCGCGCGGCTCCGCGGGCCGGACGACGCGCTGGGCGAGCAAGCTCGCGACGAGTTCGGCTTCGCGCTCTTCGACCTCCGAGTAGGTGGTGCGCCCGAGCACGCGCCGGACGAGCTCCGGCGAAAGGTTCGGCATGAGCTGCCGCCCGGCGGCGGCATCGATGGCGACGCCGTCGGCGCCGGCGTCGGCGCCGACGTGACCGCACAGCAGGTGCCCGACCTCGTGCAGCAGGATGTGCCGCCGGTGCAACGCGGTCGTGTTCGTCGGGTAAAGGATGTAGTCGGCGCGTTCGGTGCTCATCAGCAACCCGCACGGCGCGCCTTCGGGAGCGCTGACCGGCATGAGTTCGATGGGGCGCCCGCGCTCGGCGGCCAGGCCCGCGACGAAGTCCTCGGCATCGAACGGTTCGGGCAGGCTGACGCCGTCGGCGACCTCGCGGGCCCGCCGCCACAGCGAGCGGGCCGGTCGCCGCCGCCACCATGGTCGCGCCACCTCAGCCCTCCTTCACCACGCCGCGGACGGTTCCAGCCGGATCAACGCGGCAGAGCGCCCGTGGTTGCGCGGCCGTCGAAAATCCGACGCGCGGACGCGGAAGACGGTGCCCCGCGGGCGGCTCGGCGGCCGGAACGACGATTCGCGACGATACCGGGCGACGGCACGCGGAGGTGAGAAAATTCCCGAACCCACGGCGATGGTCCGCAAGCACCGATGGGCAGACGCCCGCAGGCGAATCCCCACCCGCACCAGCGCTTCGCGACAACGCCCGGCAGCTCCCCCGATGGCGAGTTCCTCCCCCTCAGCTCTCCTTCTTCGGGCCGCCGCGGCCGGCCTCCCGCCGGGCGATCGCGTCGATCATGTCGCTGATCGTGTCCAGGCCGTCGGAAGACAACGTCACCGCCCGCAACGCCAAATCCCGGACCCCCGCGTCGCGCAGGGCACCCAGCAGGGCCAGCTCCTCCGCGATCTTCCTGCTCTGCTCGTCGTCGAAGAAGTACGCCGGGGGGACTCCGAAGAACTGCGCCAGCGCCTCGAGGTGCCGCTTGGTCGGGTTGTCGCGGCGGCCCGTGCGCAGCTGCCACAGGTACGTGGTCGAAAAGCTCTCACCCGTCGCTTCGCGACAGGCCTTGGCGACCTCTTCGTTGCTGTACGGCTCCCGATCGGGCCTGCGGACCACGTGGAACAGCCGGTCGATCTTGTCGGCCAGCGTCGACTTTCCGGGCTCCTTGACCACGATGCACTCCCTCAGCTACCAGGCACATTCATCTTAGCTGAAAGGCGAACCCCCTTTATCTACCCGAGTTCGCCCGCGGCCGCGGCTGGCACCGCGGGCACGAGAACGACGAACGGTTCATGAACGGCTCCCGCCGGATCGCCGTGCCGCACCGGTGGCACGGCATCCCCTCCTGGCCGTACGCGTCCAGCGACCGGTCGAAGTACCCCGACTGCCCGTTGACGTTCACGTACAGCGCGTCGAACGACGTGCCGCCCGCCCCCAGCGCCGCGTTCATCACGTCCGACGCCGCCGACAGCAGCTCCCGCCCCTTCGCGAGGGTCAGCTTTTCGGTCGGACGGGCCCAGTGCAGGCGAGCGCGCCACAGGGCTTCGTCCGCGTAGATGTTGCCGATGCCCGACACGAGCGTCTGGTCGAGTAGCGCCCGCTTGACCTCGGTGCGCCGCGACCGCAGCGCGCGCACCGCCGCGTCGAGGTCGAACTCCGGGTCCATCGGGTCGCGGGCGATGTGCGCGATCGTGTCCGGGAGCAGGACGTCGCTGCCGATGTCGCTGAGGTCGTCGAGGGCCAGGCCGCCGAACGTCCGCTGGTCGACGAACCGCAGCTCCGGCCCGTCGTCGTCGAAGCGCAGGCGGACCCGCAGGTGCTTTTCGTCCGGCGCGCCCTCCGGCTGGACGAGCATCTGCCCGCTCATGCCGAGGTGGGCCAGCAGCGCCTCCTTGTCGGACAACTCCAGCCACAGGTACTTGCCCCGGCGCCGCGCCGCCTCGACGCGGGTGCCGGCGAGCCGCTGCGCGAAGTCCTCCGCACCCAGGGCGTGCCGGCGGATGGCGCGCGGGTGCAGGACCTCAGCCTCGCGGATGGTCCGCCCCGCGACGTGCGCCTGCAGGCCCAGGCGGACGACTTCGACCTCGGGAAGTTCGGGCATACGGCCATTGTGCCCGGCGGGTACGACAGTTTCTGTTCGGCGCCGCCGGACGACGCCGTTACGGCGCGCTGGGGCCGACGTCCGCCTTCGTCAGCGGGACCCGCGTCGCGCCCGACGCGAAATACTCGTCCGCGCCGACGTCGAAGGTGCCCGTGCGGGTCTGCAGGTCGAAGTCCTTCGCGGCGAACGGGTACGAACCCACGCCCGCGTCGATCGCCGGGCTGCCCGAAGCCAGCCGGTAGAGCCCGGCCGCGTCCTTGACCAGCTTCGGGTCGACGTTGCGCGACGGAACGCCCGCCGTGCCGCCGAAGGTGATGTTGCCCTCGTACTTGACCGTCGACCCGCTCGGCAGCGTCACGAGCGTCCCCGACGTCCCCTTGACGATGTTGTCCGCGACCACGCAGTCCTTCGGCTTGAAGTCGCCGCCGTCGCCGTCGATCACGCTGGTGCTGCCCAGCACCGTGTTGTACGCGACCGTGACGCGGTCCGGCCGGTCGTGGAGTTTGCTCGTCGGCCCGCTGTCCGCCTCGTCGCCGGAGCCGAACACGATCGCGCGGCCGCCGGAATTCGCCACGTAGTTGCCGACGATCTTGTGGTCGTTGCCGTGGAACCGGATTCCCGAACCGAACAGCACATTGCCTTCGACGGTGCTGCGGTTGCCGTGGCGCAGCACGATGTAGCCTCGGCTGTCGCGGATCGTGTTGTACCGCACCACGTTGTCCGACGACTTGACCGAGATCGCCTCGCTGTCGCCGTCGGCCTTCTCGAACAGGTTGTTTTCGATCAGTGCGTTGGCCGTGTACGACTGGTGGTCGCTGAGGCCCAGCCTGATCGACTCACCACCGTTCGAACCGCTGAACTGGTGGTTGTAGAAGTAGTTGTGGTGCACGTGAACGCGCTTCGCCATGGCGCCGGACGGCCCGAGGATCTGCAGGAACACGCCTTGGCTGGTGCGGTTCTGGAAGACGTTGCGGTCGACGACGGTGTCGTCGCCGCTGACCGTCACCCAGTTGCCGTCGGTGGCGAGCTGGAAGTCGTTGCGGGTCAAGCGGTTGTTCGACGCGCCGGCCGGGACGCTCAGCTTCGCGCTGCCCCGGAACTTGAACCCGCGCAGCACCACGTTCGAGACGCCGCTCGCGAAGGAGAAGGTCTTCGAGCCGGTGATGGTCGCCTGGCCGGTGTGCTCGGCGGCGATCGTCACCGGCGCCGAGGCGGTGCCGGACCGCTTGATCGACAGCGTCGAGCCCGCGGAGTAGCTCCCGTCGGCGAGCGTGATCGTGTCGCCGGGGTTTGCTTTGTCCATTGCGGACTGCAGTGCCGCCAGCGAAGTGACGCGGACCTGCGCGGCCGAGGCCGCCGGTCCGGGCACGACGACGAGCGCCGCGGCGATCAAGGGTACGAAGAACAGACGCATCCGCCAAACCTCTCAGTGAGCTTCGGGCGGCGGATGTCCACACGCTACTGAGCGTTCCGGGAAAGCGTCAACAGGAGTTCCCGCTGATCAGGACGCCGGCTCGGCCTTCTTCTGCGCCTCGAGTTCGGCGGACAGCGAGCGCCAGGCCGTCTCGGCGGCCTTCTGCTCGGCTTCCTTCTTCGTCGAACCGGCGCCGTTGCCCAGGGGACGGCCCGCGACGAGCACCGTGGCCGTGAACTCCTTGCGGTGGTCCGGCCCGGTGTCTTCGACCTTGTACTCGGGCACGCCGAGACCGGCCGACGCGGTCAGCTCCTGCAGGCTCGTCTTCCAGTCGAGCCCGGCCCCGCGCAGCGGAGCTTCGGCGAGCAGGCCGTCGAAGAGGTGGTGGACGAGCTTGCGCGCGATCTCGATGCCGTGTTCGAGGTACACGGCCCCGATCACGGCTTCCAGCCCGTCGGCGAGGATGCTCGCTTTGTCCCGGCCGCCGGTGAGCTCTTCGCCCTTGCCGAGCAACAGGTGCGCCCCGAGCCCGCCCTCGCCGAGCCCGCGCGCCACCCGCGCCAGTGCGTGCATGTTGACGACGCTGGCGCGGAGCTTCGCGAGCTGACCTTCGGGCAGATCGGGATGCGTGTTGTACAGGTGATCGGTGACGACGAGGCCGAGCACGGCGTCACCGAGGAACTCCAGCCGCTCGTTCGGCGGCAGCCCCCCGTTTTCGTACGCGTACGAACGGTGGGTCAGCGACAGCCGGAGCAGCTCGGGGTCGAGAACGACCCCGAGCGCTTCGAGCAACGGCGCCGGATCGGCTGGTGGTCCCCCGGGCGTCTTGCCCCCCATATCGGCTACCCGATCAGGCGGGCTCGACGACCTGGCGGCCGTTGTGCTGGCCGCACGACGGGCACGCGATGTGCTGGAGCTTCGGCTGCTTGCAGGCGCGGTTGGAGCAGGGCACCAGCTGCACCGGAGCCGCCTTCCACTGGCTGCGGCGGGAGCGCGTGTTGGATCGCGACATCTTCCGCTTCGGGACGGCCACGAGTAGATCTCCTTATGACGGTCTGCTCGCGGTGCGAGCGAACTTTCCTCCGGAACGAGCTGGACGCTCGTCAGGCTTGCTCAGCTGGGCCCTTGCGCAGGCTTTTCGCCCGCGTTCTCGTCGAAGCGCTCGACCAGTGCGGCCCACCGAGGGTCTATCTTCTCATGCCCGTGTCCGGGCTCGAGATCGGCCCACTTGACGCCGCACTCGATGCAGAGCCCGGCGCAGTCTTCCGTGCACAGCGGGGCCAGCGGCAGGGCCAGCACGACGGCGTCGCGGACGATGGGTTCGAGGTCGATCCGGTCGTCGATCAGCCGGGGGATCTCGTCTTCGTCCGTGGTCTCCTCGGTGGCCGACCCCGGGTAGGCGAACAGCTCCTGGACCTCGACCTCGACCTCTTCGGTCAGCGGGTCGAGGCAGCGGGCGCAGGTGCCCTTCGCCAGCGCTTTCGCGGTGCCGCTGACGAGGACGCCTTCGACGACGGACTCGAGCAGCAGGTCGAGTTCCAGCTCGGAGCCGGCTTCGATGGTGATGACATCGGGGACGCCGAGCGGCGTCTCCACCGGCACGCTGCGCGTGAGGGCGCGGCTGAGGCCGGCGTGACGGCCGAGCTCACGGGTGTCGATCACCCATGGGCTGCGGTCGTCGAGCTGGGGGGTCTTGTTCTCGGACATCCAGTCCAGGGTACGCACGGGCCGCCACCCCTGTTGAGCTGGGACGGTGTACCAGGGGCCGGGCGGGGGTCCGAGGGTCGCTCCTGGAAGGTCGCGAATGACTCATTCGGGACCTCGGACGTCCCGAATGAGTCATTCGCGACGTCCGGGCGAGCGGCAGCCGGCCGAGAGGCTCGTCACACCTGGTAGTCGTAGAGCGTCGGCCGGCCGCCGGAGCTGGGCAGGTTCGCCGGCGAGCGCAGGTGGTTGCGGCCCGAATCGACCGTTCGCAGCGTGGTCGCCAGCAGCTCCGAGAACTCCGCCAGCTTGCCGTCCACGTACGCGTCGCAGTCCGCTCGCTGGCGGTCCGCCTCCGCGTGGGCCTCGTCCACGATGCGGGCCGACTCCGCGTGGGCCGCCTGGACCACCTCGGTCTGGGCGACCAGGCGAGCCTGCTCGGCCCGGCCGTCTTCGATGGCGCGGTCGTACGCGTCGCGGCCCGCCTGGACCATGCGCTCGGACTCGGCGCGGGACCGGTCCGTGAGGTTCTGGTACTCCGCCTGGCCCGCCGCCACCGTGCGGTCGGCCTGGTCGTGCGCGTCGGCGAGCATCTGCTCCGCCCGGGCCCGCGCGTCGGCAAGGATGCGCTCCGCTTCGTCCGTCGCGTCGGCGATCGCGCGCTCGGCCTCGGCATTCGCGCCCGCCACCGTCTCGCCGGCTTCCTTGCGGGCCGCGTGGATGAGGTCGTCGCGCTTGTCGAGGACGTCCTGGGCGTCGTCGATCTCCGCCGGCAGTGCGTCGCGGACGTCGTCGAGGAGCTCGAGCACGTCACCCCGGGGTACCACGCAGCTGGCCGTCATCGGGACGCCGCGCGCCTCCTCGACGATCGTGACGAGCTCGTCGAGCGCCTCGAAAACCCGGTACACGGCAACTCCAATCCCCTGTCGCTGTGTCCAGTCTGCCCGCATCGGGCGTCGAAGCGGTGAACGCGCACGGCGCCGGGCGTGTCCCCCTGGACCACGCCCGGCGCCGAAGTCACCCGGGCAGCGCGAAGGCCGGATCGGTGATCACGTTCGCGAGCTGCTCCTCGGTCAGCTGCGCCGAGTCGGCGGCGTCGTCGGCGGCGTCGGTGAGGGTCACCGTCGAGCCGTCGGCCCGGTGGAGGACGCCGTTGAAGCCGCGCAGCTTCGTGATCCCCCCGGCGCTCACGTAGCCGGTTTCGAACACCAGCAGCTCGGCCCCGCCCGGCTGCGGGATCCGCTCGCAGCGCAGGTCGACCGACTCCGGCTCGGCGCAGGACCCGATCACGGGCACGCGGTCGCCCGGCGCCCGGCGGCCGTACACCGTCAGCTGGAAGTCCCCCGGCCGTCCGGCCGCGTCGGCGAAGATGGCGGTCACGGCCATCCGCCCGGGGCCGATGACATCGGCCGGGGACGTGCCGACCGTCAGGCCCCGCACCCCCGGCAGCACCCGGGTGACGGCGTCGGTGAGGGCCTGCCGGATCCGTGCCTGGTCGGCGAGCGACGGCGGGGTGGGCGGGGCGGCCGGGGAAACCGGCGGCGTACCGGGGGCGAACACCACCACGGCCGCGACGACCGAGGCCGCGGCGAGGGTGCCGGTGAGTCCCGCCCGGCGACGACGGACGTGGCGCGCCGCGCGGTCGGCGACCGCGTCCGGGTCGAAGCCGAGCGGCGGTTCCGGGACGTCCACCTCGCGCAGGCGGGTTTCGAGTTCGTGCATCACGCGCTCCTCTCCGAGCTGTGCTCGAGCACGCCACGGAGGGTCTCGAGCCCGCGGGCGGCCTGGCTCCGGACGGTTCCTTCCGAGCAGCGCAGCACCTCCGCGACCTCGGCGGCCGGGAGGTCGGCGCAGTAGCGGAGGACGACGGCGGCGCGCTGCTTCGGCGGAACCTCGGCGAGGGCGCGCAGGAGCGGGTCGGAAATCCCGGCCTCGGACGTGGAAGAGGGCTGGTCCGGTACGACGCCGTCACGGCGTTCGCGACGCCGCCACGGCCGCCGCTGCTCGTCGAGCCAGCAGCGCAGCAGGACCTGCCGGGCGTAGTTGTCGACGGGCCCCCGCCGGGCGACCTTCGGCCACACCCGGTACAGCTTGATCAGCGCGACCTGGACGAGGTCCTCCGCGAGGTGCCAGTCGCCGCACAGCAGGTACGCCGTCCGTCTCAGCGCACCCGCCCGCGCCCGGGCGAACTCCCGGAAGTCCGCGTCCTCCGCAGCCCGCATCGCGCCTCCTCGTCCTCGTTTCGGTGTACCTCACGGACGAGGGGGCGCGGCGCGTTGCACGGTTCAGGAATTCAGGTCGATCCGCTTGAAGGTCGCGTAGTGGTCGGGGGTGTAGGCCAGCTCGCCCGCCTTGCCGGAGATCACGCGGTCGTTCGTGCCGACGGTGAAGAGCTTGTAGTAGCCGGACGCGCAGGCCGGGAGCACGCCTTCGCGGTTCTCGTAGGTCGTGCCGGCCGAGGTGCCGTTCCGGACGTTGTCGACGACCGTGCGAGCCGCCGGCGACAGCTGCGAGTAGCCGATCTTCGCCAGGCCCGAGAGATCGCCGCAGGCGTGCGTCGTGCCGCCGCCGATGTCGATGACCTTGAAGGTGGCGTAGTGGTCGCCGGTGTAGAAGTACTCGCCGGCGCTGCCGGTCACGATGCGGCGCGTGCCGCGGGTGCTCGAGCCCGGCGTGGGCACCGTGTACTCGTGGTAGTAGCCCGAGGCGCAGGCCGGGAGCACGCCTTCGCGGTTGTCGAAGACGACGCCGTCGTTCTTCGGGTACGGGAACGGCCCGCCGGTCTGGATCAGGTTGTACGTCTTCGTCGCTTCGGGCGGCAGCGCCGAAAGCGTCGTGTGCGAGAAGCCGGAGAGGTTCCCGCACGCGTTCTGCGCGACGACGGCGGGGGCAGCCGGGGAAGCCGCTGCGGCGGCGGTGACCCCGGCGAACAGCGTGGCCAGGAGCGCGAAGAAGACCGCGACCAGGCGTGATCGGTAGTTGGCCATTTTCGGACCGTAACCCGATCGGATGATCGTCGGGAGACGTCGACGTGAACTCCCGCACCACCGGCCCCAAGTCCCGACGAACGGAGGGGGCCGAACGACGGGAACCGGACAGCCGGCGTCCGATGTGGACTCGGTGGCGGGTCAGCGCCCGAGCTTGGGGAACTTCTCCGAGAGCCGCTCGTAGACGACCGCCGGGACGAGGTGCTCGATGTCACCGCCGAGCGCCGCGACCTCCTTGACCAGCGAGCTGGACACGAAGCCGTACGCCGGGTTGTTCGCCATCAGCAGCGTCTCGACGCCGGTGAGCTCGCGGTTCATCTGCGCCATCTGCAGCTCGTAGTCGAAGTCGCTGACCGAGCGCAGGCCCTTGGCGACCGCCGCGATGTCGTGGTCGCGGCAGTAGTCGACCAGCAGGCCCTCCCAGGAGTCGACCCGCACGTTCGGCAGCTTCGCGGTGATTTCGCGGAGCATGTCGAGCCGTTCGGAGACCTCGAAAAGCCCCTTCTTCGACCGGTTCACCCCCACCGCGACGACGACCTCGTCGAACAGCACGCTCGCCCGTTCGATGATGTCGAGGTGCCCGTTGGTGGCCGGATCGTAGGAACCGGGACAGACCGCACGCCGCATGGCGCGGACGCTACCGTGCCGGACCCGGTCTCCGCCGCGTGGTTCACGCCACAGCTGTGTACTCCGCCCAGAAGACGGCCGTGTCGCCGTACTTCTTCGCGCGCGTCGGCGCGAAGCCCGGCGGCCAGTCCGGCTCACCGTCGCGGGCGGCGCGCTCGATCACCACCAGGGCCGACGACCCCAGCCAGCCGCCCGCGGCCAGCGCCGCCAGCACGGTTCCGAGCGCGGCCGCGTCCACGGCGTAGGGCGGGTCGGCGAGCACGAGGTCGAACGAGGCCGGTGCGGGCGCCGCGACCACCGCCTCGACCGCCCCGGCCCGGACCGTGCCGCCCAGGCCGAGCGCCGCGACGTTGCCGCGCAGGACGTCCACCGCGCGCCGGTCGGACTCCACGAACAGCGCGTCCGCCGCGCCGCGCGAGAGGGCTTCCAGGCCGAGCGCCCCGGACCCGGCGTAGAGGTCGAGGACGTGGGCGCCGTCCAGCTCGCCGGCCGTCTCGAGGGCGTTGAACAGGGCTTCCCGCACGCGCTCCGACGTCGGCCGGGTGCCCTTCGGCGGCACCTTCAGCCGCCGTCCGCCCGCCGTCCCGGCCACGATCCTGGTCACCCCCCGATTGTGCGGGGAACGCGTGCGGCGCGGATGACCGGGACACGGGTGTCCCCGCCCGGGCCACCGCGTAGAGTCGTTCTTCGCCCTCGGAGGCGATCCCAAAGCTGTCAAGGAGCCATGCGTGTCCGAACCTCGGGTCAGACGGGCCGAGATCGCCATCGAGCAAGCCCACGTCGATCGCGTGTACACCCGTCTGGACGAACTGAAGGCCCAGGCCGAGGCGATGCGTACGAAGGGCTACGAGATCGGCCAGGGAGCGCAGCGCGAGGCGATCTTCGAGCAGGCGTCGATGCTGTTCGAGCGCGACATGATGGTCCACCACGCCAACCAGACGCTGCAGACGCTCGACGCGGAGTACGAAGGCCTCGTCTTCGGCCGGCTCGACGACCGCGAGGGCGAACGCACCTACGTCGGCCGGCTCGGCATCCGCGACGCCGAGTTCGACAACCTCGTCACGGACTGGCGCGCGCCGGCCGCGGCCGCGTTCTACCAGGCCACCGCCGAGGAACCGATGGACGTCGTGCGGCGGCGCGTGATCCGCTGCTCCGGCCAGAACGTCCTCGACGTCGACGACGACGTCCTGATCGCCGACGCCGTCCCCGAGGACATGCAGATCGTCGGCGAGGGCGCGCTGATGGCGGCGCTGGGCCGCTCGCGCGGCGAGAAGATGCGCGACATCGTCGCGACCATCCAGAAGGAGCAGGACGAGGTCATCCGGGCGCCCTGGCGGGGCGTCACCGAGATCACCGGCGGCCCGGGCACCGGCAAGACCGCGGTCGCGCTGCACCGCGCCGCCTACCTGCTCTACCGCTACCGCCGTCAGCTCGGCGGGGCCGGGGTGCTGGTCATCGGGCCGTCGGGCGTGTTCACCAGCTACATCTCGCGGGTCCTCCCCTCCATGGGGGAGACGAACGTCGAACTGCGCGCGCTCGGCGAAGTCCTCGACGGCCTGGAGGCGACGCGGCAGGACGCGGCGCCGCTCGCCGCCGTCAAGGGGTCGCTGCGGATGCGGAAGGTGCTGCTGCGGGCGCTGCGGGACACGCCGCCGGAGGCGCCGGAGGAGATGCGGATCGTCTACCGCGGCGAGGTCCTGAAGCTGAACGCGCGCGAGCTGGAGAAGATCCGCCGCAAGGCCCACACGCAGGGCGCGCCGCCGAACCGGTCGCGGATCCGGGCGGCCGAGATGCTGCTCGACGCCCTCGCCGCGAAGGCCGAGGAGCACGCCAAGGACGACGGCAGGCCGTTCGACCGCGCCGAGCTGATCACCGACCTGGGCGAGCGGATCGACTTCCACCGCTTCCTCGTCGTCTGGTGGCCGGTGCTGTACCCGGCGCAGATCCTCAAGTGGCTGGGCGACGAGAAGCGGCTGGCCTCGGCGGCGAAGGGCGTCCTGAACCGGGCGGAGATCTCGATGCTGGCCGCGGACTTCGCGGACCGGTCGCGGGGCTGGTCGATCGCGGACGTGGCGCTGCTGGACGAGCTGCGCGTCCTGACCGGGCCGGAGCCGAAGCGCAAGCGGCGCCAGGTCATCGAGGTCGAGCCGCAGCGCTCGGGCGGCGCGCCGACGCGGCCGGAGCACTACGACGAGTACTCGCACGTGGTCGTCGACGAGTCCCAGGACCTGTCGCCGATGCAGTGGCGGATGGTGGGCCGGCGCGGGAAGTACGCCAGCTGGACGGTGGTCGGGGACCCGGTGCAGAGCTCGTGGCCGGACCCGGCGGAGGCGGCTTCGGCGCGCGACCAGGCGTTCGGTGTCAAGACCGCCCGGCGGCGGTTCACGCTGCGCACGAACTACCGGAACTCGGCCGAGATCTTCGACCTGGCGGCGAAGGTGGTGGCCGGGCACGCGGAGTCCGGCGAGCTGCCGGTGGCGGTCCGCCGCACCGGGGTGGAGCCGGAGGTCCGCCCGGTGGAGGCGGCCGGCCTGGCCGCGGCGACGCAGGCGGCGGTGAAGGAACTGCTGGGCGCGGTCGAAGGCACGGTCGGCGTCATCACCGCGATGGACCGGGTGCCGGAGGTCGCGGGCTGGCTGGCGGGGCAGGCGGACGAGCGGCTGAAGGTCGTCGGCAGCCTGGATTCGAAGGGCCTGGAGTACGACGCGGTGGTGCTGGTGGAGCCGGTCGACCTGATCACGGAATCGACTACCGGCCGCCGGGTGCTGTACGTGGCGCTGACCCGCGCGACGCAGCAGCTGATCGTGCTGGCCTCGAACCCGGACTGGATCCCCGCCGCCTGATCCGGGCGCGAGAGACGCTGAAGGGCCCCTTCGGGGGGCGGGGGGCGGGTTCCCGTGCCCTCGAAGGAGCCCTTCAGACCCCCGGTGAAATGAACGTCGTGGGACGAGCGCGTCCAAGGGCATGTCTAGCCGATCCGGGTTGTTCGGTGTCCGCGCTCACCCACCGAACAACAACGCCGAACAAACTTCGGCGCGCTGTTCAGGGGCAGGGTGGGGCGTAACCGAGGTCCGGGAAGCTTTCGCTCCATTCGGCTTCGGTGATCCGGGGTGACACCGCCGCGCAGATCCGCTGGGCCGCCCGGTCCGGATCGGCCTCCCAGAACCGCACGGTGCCGTCCGCACCCCCGCCCGCCAGGGTGTGGCCGTCCGGCGCGAACTGCGCGGCGTAGACGCGGTCGCGCTGCTCGGGCAGGACCGCGTACGGCGTCGCCGCGGCGACGTCCCACAGCCGGATCGTCCGGTCGTAGCTGCCGGACGCCAGCGTCCGGCCGTCGCCGCTGAAGGACACCGACATGACGACGTCCGCGTGGCCGTCCAGCACCACCGGGGGCGGCACGTGCGCCGGGTCGGTGACGTCCCACAGGCGGACCGTGCGGTCGGCGCTCCCCGTGGCGACGTGCCTGCCGTCGGGGCTGTAGGCGACCGAGAAGATCGTGTCGGTGTGTCCCGTCAGCTTCGCGAGCGGCCGCGGCGCCCGGGGCGCCGAAATGTCCCAGAGCCGCGCGGTGTGGTCCCAGCCCGCGGTGACGAGCGTCCGGCCGTCCGGGCGGAAGGCGAGGGTGTGCACGTCGTCCCCGTGGCCCTCGAGCTTCGCGATCTCGACCGGCCGGGCCCGGTCGGCGAGGTCCCAGAGCCGGGCCGTGTGGCCGTCGCCCGCGGTGGCGAGCAGCCGGCCGTCCGGGCTGAAGGCGACCGCGTCGACGTCGTCGTGGAGCCGGTTGAACACCACCGGCGGCCCGGGCTCGGCCGGGTCGGTGATGTCCCGCAGCGTCATCGTGTGGTCCCAGCTGCCGGTGGCCAGGGTCCGGCCGTCGGGGCTGATCGCGACGCCGCAGACCGCGTCGCCGAACCCGCCGATCGTGGCCGGCTCCCGCGGCGCGCGGGGGTCCGTGCGGTCGTCCAGCCGCACGGTCCCGTCGTAGCCGCCGGAAGCCAGCAGCTTGCCGCCGGGGCCGAAGGTGACGTGGCACGCCTGGGCCGTGTGCGCGGCGACGGCGGGCCCGGGCAGGTCCCAGAGCCGGGCGGACTGGTCGTCGCTGGCCGTGGCGAGGGTGCGGCCGTCGCGGGTGAACACCGCGGCGACGACCGCGCTGGTGTGCCCGGGCAGCGACTGGAGCTCACGCGGCTGCCGCGGGTCGGCGACGTCCCACAGCCGGGCCGTGCGGTCGAAGCCGGTGGTGGCGAGCGTGCGCCCGTCGGCGGCGAAGGCCACCGAGCGCACGATCGCCTTGTGCGTGGTGAGCGAGGCCAGCGGCGCCGGGTGGGCCGGGTCGGCGATGTCCCACAGCCGCGCGGTCTGGTCCTGGCTCGCCGTGGCGAGGACGGCCCGGCCGGGGCTGAACGCCACCGAGTGCACGACGTCGGTGTGCCCGGCCACGACGCCGAGCTGGGTCCGCGAAGCGACGTCCCAGAGGCGGGCGGTCTTGTCGGCCGACGCGGAGGCGAGCAGCCGGCCGTCGCCGCTGAACGCGAGGTTGTTGACGTAGGACGTGTGCCCGGTCAGCTCCCCCACCGGCCGGGGGTGGGCGGCGTCGGTGGTGTCGTAGAGCCGGATCGTGCCCTTGACGTCGGCGGTCGCCAGCAGCGGCCCGGCCGGGCTGAAGGCCACCGCGTACGCCTTGCCTTCGTGCCGCTCGATCGTCGTGCCGGGCCCCGGCCGCGCCGGGTCGGAGACGTCCCAGACGCGGACGGTGCCGTCGAAGCCCGCGGTGGCGGCGGTCCGGCCGTCGGCCGCGAAGGCGACGTTGTTCACGTTGCCTTCGTGCCCGGCGAGCACGCCCAGCGGCGCCGGGTGGTGCGGGTCGTGGACGTCCCAGAGCCGGGCCGTGCCGTCCCAGCTGGCCGTGGCGATCACCCGCCCGTCCGGGCGGAGGGCGACGGTGTTGACCCGGCCCGTGTGCCCGGTGAGCCGCGTCGCGTACGGCGTGCCGAACATGCCGAGCAGGCCGCTGCGCTCGTCGGCCCCGGGATCGAGGCGGTACGCGGCGAGCGCGAGCTGCGCGGCCAGCGCGGGGTTGGTGGCGCGCATGGCCAGTGCCTGGCCGGCGACCTTGTAGGCGAGCGCGTCGTTGCGCTGCTCGGTGGCCGTGGTCTCGGCGCGCACGGCGTAGGCGGTGGCGGCCACGGCGACGACCAGCAGCACCGCGAGCAGCGCGACCAGCTGGCGGAGCCGCCGGGTGCGGCGGCGGTCGCGGTCCCGCTCGGCGTGTTCGACGGCGAGGCTCGCGTCGAGGAACCGCCGTTCGCGCCGCGACAGCGCCGAGTCCTGGTGCGCGGCCCACTCCCGGGCGATGGCCAGCCGGGTGCCGCGGTAGAGCCAGCCGGGGTCCTCGTCGACGGACTCCCAGGCGCCGGTCGCCTCGGTGAGCTGCCGGTGGACGCGCAGGCCTTCGCGGTCCTCGGTGAGCCACTCGCGCAGCCGCGGCCAGCCGCGGATGAGGGCTTCGTGGGCGATCTCGATGCCGGTGTCGTCGAGGGTGACCAGCCGGGCCGCGGCCAGCTCGGCGAGAACCACGGCGGTGTCGGTGTCGTCGGCGTCGTCGGCGTCGAGCTCGGCGCGGCCGATGCGCCGCTTGGTGTCTTCGGTGCCTTCGCCGAGCGCGGTCATGCGGAGGAAGATCTGCCGCGCCAGCCGCTGCTGGCGCGGGGAAAGCTTGGCGAAGGTGCCTTCGGACGTCTGCGCGATGGCCCGTTCGATGCCGCCGGTCGACTCGTACGCGGCGAGGGTGAGCGTGGTGCCGCGGCGGCGCCGCCACGTCTCCAGCAGCGCGTGCGAAAGCAGCGGCAGCACGCCGGGCTGGCCGGTGGCGTCGGCGACGAGCCGGGAGACCAGGGCGTTTTCGACGCGGTACCCGGTGTCGACGGCGGGCCGCGAGATCGCCTGCCGGAGCTCCTCGGTCGTCATCGGGCCGACCAGGATCTGGGCGTCCTGCATGGCCTCGGCGAGCTCGGCGTGCCGCGCGCAGTGGGTGTAGAAGTCGGTGCGGATGCCGAGGACGACCCGGGTGCGGCTGCCGGGTTCGGTGGTCGCGGTGACGAGCGCGTCGAGGAAGCGGGCCCGCTCCTGGTCGTCCTGGCAGAGGGTGAAGACCTCTTCGAACTGGTCGACGACCAGCACGAGGTCCTCGTCCTCGCCGTCGGCCAGCTGACGCGCGGCGAGGCCGAGGTGGCGCGGGTGCGCGGCGAAGTCGTCGAACAGGGCCCCGGGCGCGACGCCGAGCGCGGCGGCGAACTTGACCGCGCACTCCTCCAGCGGGCGGTGCCCCGGGGTGAGCAGCACGGCCGGCCCCTTCACCGAAGGCAGCAGCCCGGCCCGCAGCAGGGACGACTTTCCCGAGCCGGACGCGCCGAGGACGGCGAGAAAACGCTGTCTCCCGAGCCGTTCGACAACTTTTTCGACGAGCCGTTCGCGGCCGAAGAATCGATCCGAGTCGGCGGACGTGAAAGCGGCCAGCCCGACATACGGCGGAGTTTCCCCGGCTTCCGGCTCGCGCGGTGAATCGGTACCGTCCGCACGCGACTCTTCGGCGACGGCGTGCCAGCGTTCCTCCCATTCCCCCGGCGCTCCGCCGCAGGCCCGGACGTAGGCCAGCGTGACCGCCAAGCTGGGGAGTTTCCGCCCGCCGGCGGCTTCCGAGAGCGTTCCCGCCGAGTAGTGCGCGCGCCGCCCGAGCTCGCGGTAGGTCGGATTTCCGGCGCTCTCGCGCAACCGCCGGAGATCGGCGGCGAATTCGACGAGCAGATCGTCCCCGGGATCCAAGGGTCGCTCGGGACGCGGCACCCGGTCCTCCTGTGGCTCATTTACCGGTTCGCCCACCGTAGCCAAAAGCGCGCGATCAGGTGCGGGAATCCAGCGACCGGTGAACCGCTTCCCGGTCGACGCCGAGTTCCGCCAGCAAATCGGCCGCCGGGTCGGGCGGCGCCAGCTTCAGCAGCACCCGCAGCAGCCGCGCCGGATCGCGCGGCCGGGGCGTCCCGCCGATCGCCTCGTTGACGACCGCGCGCGCACCGGAGGTGAACGCTCCCAGCGTCAGCTTTCCGCGCCGCGCCGGGACTTCGGCCGGGCGGAGGCCTTCGACCTCGATGCCGAGCGCCGCCAGGGCCGCCCGGTCCAGGCGGTCCAGGGCCGCGCGGGCCTCGGTCAGGCCGATGCCGAGCGCGAGCGCGCTGTCCGGGTCGTGCAACAAGCCCAGCAGCAGGTGTTCGGTGCCGAGCCGTCGGTCGCCGCGGCGGCGGGACTCCTCCAGGGCCGCCGTCACGACCACGGCGAACGGGCTTTTGGCGATCAGCCGGTCGAGCACGAGGACCTCACTTCCCGTACTTGGCGTGCACGGATTGGCGGGCGACGCCGAGCGCGTCCCCGATCTGCTCCCACGACCAGCCCCGCTCCCGTGCGTGCGCGACGGCCGCCGCTTCGACCTGTTCGGCGAGCCGGTGCAGGGCACCCACCGCCCGCAACGCCACCGCCGGGTCCGTTTCCGAGACGCGTCCCGAAAGCTCTTCCGCTTCCATGGATGTCAGTCTAGCCTGACACCTGCGTCAGTTTGAACTGACACTCTGGAGGGCGTGATGGACGTAGCGGTGATCGGAGCGGGCCCGGTGGGCCTGCTGCTGGCGGCGGAGCTGCGGCTCGGCGGCGCGAAGGTGGTGGTCCTGGACCGGCGGACCGAACCGGACCGGCGGCCGCGCGCGAACGGGCTCGGCGGCCGGATCGTCGAGCAGCTGGACCACCGGGGACTCCTCGACCGGTTCCGGGCCGAGGCGACGTTCGCCGGCCCCTTGCCCGGCTTCCCCTTCGGTCCGGTCCCCCTCGACCTGTCCGGGCCGGACACGCCACTGCGCGGGCTCATGCTGCAGCAGCCACGGATGGAGGCCCTGCTGGCAGAGCGCGCGACCGAGCTCGGGGCCGAACTCCGGCGCGGCCACGAACTGGTGAACCTCGGCACCGTCCGCGGCCCGGACGGGGAGTACCGCATCGAGCCGCGGTACATCGTCGGCTGCGACGGCGCGCGCAGCCGCGTCCGCGAGCTGGCCGGTATCGGCTTCCCCGGCACCACCGGCGACGAGCTGATGCGCCTCGGGCATTTCCGGGCGGACGTGGACCTCTTCGCCACGGTGACAGGACTGGAACGCGGCTGGAACCGCCGTCCCGGCGGCCGGGTGCTGGTGACCTCGCTGACGCCGGGCGTCGTGATCGCCGGCGTCCGCGAAGTGACGCCGGAGCCGCCCGGCGAGCCGACGCTCGACGAGTTCCGCGCCGCCGTCCGGCGGGTCCTCGGCGAGGACCTGCCACTGGGCGAACCGCTGTGGCTGTCGCGAACGGCGAGCTCGGCGAGGCTCGCCTCGCAGTACCGGGCCGGCCGCGTGTTCCTGGCCGGCGACGCCGCGCACCTCTTCCCCGCCGGCGGGTCCTCGCTCAACGTCGGGCTGCTGGACGCGGTCAACCTCGGCTGGAAGCTCGCCGCCGTCGTCCGCGGAACCGCCCCGGAGGCGCTGCTCGACAGCTACCACGCCGAGCGGTACCCGGTGGCCGCGCGGACGTTGACGCAGACCCGCGTCCAGGCCCTGCTCGACCGCCTGACCGGCGAGGACGGCGACGCTCTGCGGACGCTCTTCGGCGAACTGGCCGCGTTTCCCGACGCGACCCGGCACCTGGCCGGGCTCATGCGGGACGCCGACGAGCTCCCGTACGTCCCCGACCTATCCCTGACCGTCGGCAGCGAGCCGACCCGCGTGGCCGAGATCATGCGCGAGGCGCGGACCGTGCTGTTCGACTTCGCCGACCGCGCCGACCTGCGGGAAGCCGCCGGTCCGGGCGTGAAGATCGTCACAGCCGCCTGCCCGGACGCCCCGGCCGACGCGCTGCTCGTGCGTCCGGACGGCGTCGTGGCCTTCCGCGGCGGTGATCCGGCGGCACTCCGGGAAGCAATGGCGGCACCGGGGCGTTGACCCCGGTTGTGAGCTCATTGCCTGACGTGCCGCTGTCCGTGCTCGACCTGTCCCCCGTTTCCGAGGGGAACACCGTCGGCGAGACGCTGCGCAACACCCTGGACCTCGCCCGCGCCGCGGAACGGCTGGGCTACCACCGCTACTGGCTGGCCGAGCACCACAACATGCCCGGCATCGCCAGCTCGGCCACCGTCGTGCTGATCGGGCACGTCGCAGACGCCACCGAGCGGATCCGCGTCGGGTCGGGCGGCATCATGCTGCCCAACCACGCGCCGCTGGTCGTCGCCGAGCAGTTCGGCACCCTGGAGGCGTTCCACCCCGGCCGCATCGACCTCGGCATCGGCCGCGCGCCGGGCACCGACCAGCGCACGGCGCTGGCGCTGCGCGGCCCGGGCGGGCTGTCCGCGGAGAACTTCCCGGAGCACCTGCAGGAGCTGATCGGCTACTTCACCCATTCGGAGGCCCGCGGCGTCAACGCGGTGGTGGCCGAGGGCAACCAGCCGCCGGTGTGGCTGCTCGGCTCGAGCGGCTTCAGCGCCCAGCTCGCCGGGCGGCTCGGGCTGCCGTTCTCCTTCGCCCACCACTTCGCCGCCGAGAACACCGTCCCGGCCGTCCAGCTCTACCGCGAGAACTTCCGGCCGGGGGTGCTCGACGAGCCGTACGTGATGCTCGGCGTGTCCGTGGTCGCCGCCGAAACCGACGAGCGCGCCCGCTTCCTGGCCGGCCCCAGCGGGCTGACGTTCCTCAGCCTCCGCCGCGGCCGCCCGATCGCCTTGCCGACCCCGGAAGAAGCCGCGGAGTACCCGTACACCGAGATGGACCGCGCGTTCCTGGCCGAGCGCTTCGGCTCCAGCATCGTCGGCTCCCCGGAAACCGTCCAAAAGGGACTCGAGCAGCTGCTGGCCGATACCGGCGCGGACGAGCTGATGGTCACCACGATGGTCCACGGCCACGCCGACCGCGTCCGCTCCTACGAACTCCTCGCCGCCCTCAAGTCCTGACCCGTACCCGGAGGGTCGGTTCGCGTACCTGGAGGGTCGGCTTGCGTCCCTGGAGGGTCGGTTCGCGTACCTGGAGGGTCGGTTTGCGTCCCTGGAGGGTCGGTTCGCCGTCCGACCCTCCGGATACGCGAGCCGACCCTCTGGGTACGCAGGCCGACTCCCGGGGTACGCCAACCGACCGCCGGGATGCGCGGGAATTGACAAAGCGGGGTGGAGCGTCAAGCGCGGGTGGGGTTGCCAGCGGAGTTTCTTTTCCTTCGCTGACAACAAGATCGGGTCCGTTTGTCAGCTCTGGACAAGAAATGCTCGGTTACCAGCCCGTGACCCCGTGATCCTGCTCAAGTTCTTGTCTCCCAGCAAGGCCGTCGTTAGCGTACCGACCAGTAGGAAACGGCACGGTACTCCCGAGACCGTGAATGGCCGACAATTATTAGTCCATTCGGTCCATTTCCCTTTGGTCATCTCGGGTGTATTCGGCGTGCCGCCGAAACCGCTGGAGGCACACGAATGGCCGAACGGACGACGACGGCGTCGTTCCCGGGGGCGGCCGCATTGCGGCAGACCGGACGGCTCTACGGACTCGGCCTCGACGTCGTCCGGCTGACCTTCCGCCGCCCGTTCCAAACGCGGGAACTGATCCAGCAGTTCTGGTTCATCGCGAGCGTGTCGATCCTGCCGACGGCGCTGGTCTCCATCCCGTTCGGAGCGGTGATCGCGCTGCACATCGGCTCGCTGACCACGCAGATCGGCGCGCAGTCGTTCACCGGCGCGGCGAGCGTGCTCGCGATCATCCAGCAGGCCAGCCCGATCGTCACCGCCCTGCTCATCGCCGGCGCCGGCGGCAGCGCGATGTGCGCGGACCTCGGCTCCCGCACCATCCGCGAAGAGATCGACGCGATGGAGGTGCTCGGCGTCTCGCCGGTCCAGCGGCTCATCGTGCCGCGGGTGCTCGCCGCGATGGGTGTCGCCGTCTTCCTCAACGGCATGGTCAGCGTCGTCGGCGTGCTCGGCGGCTACTTCTTCAACGTGATCATGCAGCACGGCACCCCGGGCGCCTACCTGGCCAGCTTCTCCGCCCTGGCCCAGCTGCCCGACCTGTGGATCAGCGAGATCAAGGCCCTCCTCTTCGGCTTCGTCGCCGGGGTGGTCGCCTCCTACCGCGGCCTCAACCCCAAGGGCGGCCCGAAGGGCGTCGGGGACGCGGTCAACCAGTCGGTCGTCATCACGTTCCTGCTGCTGTTCGTGTTGAACCTGATCCTCACCACCGTCTACCTGCAACTCGTGCCGCCCAAGGGGAGCTGAAGTGACGACCACGGACCTCCCGAGAACCGCGCGGGTACGCGAGGCCGTCGACCGCCGGTTCGGCTTCCTCGACACCCTCGGCGACCAGATCCTCTTCTTCCTCCGCGCGATCGCCTGGACCCCGCGGGCCCTGCGCCGCTACCTGCGCGAAGTCGTCCGTCTGCTGGCCGAAGTCAGCTTCGGCAGCGGCGCGCTGGCCGTCATCGGCGGCACGATCGGCGTGATGATCGGGATGACCGTCGCCACCGGCACGGTCGTCGGCCTCCAGGGCTACTCCGCGCTGAACCAGGTCGGGACGTCGGCGTTCGCCGGGTTCGTGTCCGCCTACTTCAACACCCGCGAGATCGCGCCCCTGGTCAGCGGGCTCGCGCTGAGCGCCACCGTGGGCTGCGGGTTCACCGCGCAGCTCGGCGCCATGCGGATCTCCGAGGAGATCGACGCCCTCGAAGTCATGGGCATCCCCAGCATCCCGTACCTGGTGACGACCCGGGTGATCGCCGGCTTCCTCGCCGTCATCCCGCTCTACGCGATCGGGCTGCTGTCGAGCTACCTCGCCTCGCGCGAGGTCACCGTGTTGTTCTTCGGCCAGTCCGCGGGTACCTACGACCACTACTTCCTGCTGTTCCTGCCCCCCGGCGACGTGCTGTGGTCGTTCGGGAAGGTCCTGGTGTTCAGCGTCGTGGTGGTCCTGGCGCACTGTTACTACGGCTTCCGCGCGAGCGGCGGCCCGGCCGGGGTCGGTGTCGCGGTGGGCCGCGCGGTGCGCACCGCGATCGTCGCGATCAGCGTCCTCGACTTCTTCCTCTCCCTGGCGATCTGGGGCGCGACGACGACCGTGCAGGTGGCCGGATGAGAAGGGAAACCCGCCGCAAGGCCGGGGTCCGCACCGCCGGGGTGCTGTTCCTCGTGGTGATGGGCGTGCTGGTGACGCTCTCGATCAAGGTGTACGACAAGGACTTCGTCAGCACGGTCCCCGTGACGCTCAAGGCGAGCCGCATCGGCAACCAGCTCTCCCCGGGCGGCCAGGTCAAGGCCCGCGGCGTGCTCGTCGGGGAGATCCGCGGCGTCCGGGCCACCCCGCAGGGTGCCGAGATAGCGCTTGCTCTCGAACCGGGCAAGGTGGACATGCTGCCCCGCAACGTCTCCGCGCTGCTCGTGCCGAAGACGCTGTTCGGCGAACGGTACGTCCAGCTGTCCATCCCGGACGGCGAGCGCGCGCCGCACCTGGCCGCCGGCGACGTCATCGAGCAGGACCGCTCGGCGAACGCGGTCGAGCTGGAACGGGTCTTCGACAACCTGCTGCCGCTGCTGAAAGCCGTCCAGCCGCAGAAGCTGGCGACGACGCTGACCGCGGTTTCGACGGCCCTGGAGGGACGCGGCGAGCAGCTCGGGAAGACGATCGGCACCGCCGCGGATTACCTGAAGGAGTTCAACCCCGACCTCCCGCAGCTGACCTCGGACCTGAAGGACCTCGCCTCGGTTTCCCGGCTCTACGGCGACATCGCGCCTGACCTCCTGGACGCGCTCACCGACTCCGCGGTCACGCTCAACACGGTCAAGGAGAAGCAGGCGGACCTCGCCGGGGTGTACCAGCAGGTGACGTCGTCGTCCCAGGAGGTCGCCACCTTCCTGGCCAACAACCGGAACAACCTCATCTCCCTGGCCGCCGACAGCCGCGCGCCGCTGGAGATCGCGGCGAAGTACTCCCCCAGCTTCGCCTGCACGATCGGCTCGCTCAACGCACTGAGGAAATCCATGGACAAGGTGCTCGGCGCGGGCACGCGCGAACCGGGCGTGCACGCCGATGTCGCGGTCGTCCCCGACAGCGGCAAGTACCTGCCGGGCCGGGACGACCCGCGCTTCACCGGCGGCGGCGAGCCCCGGTGCTACCCCTCCGGCGTCTCCCCGACGATCGGCACCGCCGCGGCGGCCCCGGGTACCACCGGGCACCCGCTGCTCACCGGCGGCCAGGGTGACCTCGGGCTCGCGAACTCGCCGCAGGAGCAGCAGCTGCTGTCCACTCTGGTCGCCCCGTCGATCGGGGTGCCGACGGCCGAGGTGCCGGCCTGGAGCAGCGTGCTCGTCGGACCGCTCTACCGCGGCACGGAGGTGACGCTCAAGTGAGGAACATCGCCGCCCCGCTGATCAAGAGCCTCGTCTTCATCGCCGTCACCGCGCTGGCGACGACCCTGCTCGCCATCTCCATCACGAACTCCGGCGTCGGCGCCACCGAGCGCTACACGGCCAAGTTCCTCGACGCCACCTCGCTCAACATCGGTGACGACGTGCGCATCTCCGGGGTCCGCGTCGGCCAGGTCGAGTCCCTCGACATCGGCGACCGCAACCGGGCGGTGGTCGGCTTCTCCCTCGACCAGGGCCGGCGGCTGCCCGCCGACGTCCGCGCGGTCATCAAGTACCGCAACATGGTCGGGCAGCGGTACGTCGCCCTGGAACGCGGGAACACCGCCACCCGGGACCAGCTGCCCCGGGGCGCCGAGATCCCGCTGGACCGCACGACACCCGCCCTCGACCTCACCGACCTCTTCAACGGCTTCAAACCGCTCTTCCAGGCGCTGTCGCCGAACGACGTCAACGAGCTCTCCGGCGAGCTCGTCCAGGTGCTGCAGGGCGAAGGCGGCACCGTCGAGAGCCTGCTGCAGCACACCGGTTCGCTGACCACCACCCTCGCCGGCCGCGACAAGGTGATCGGCGAGGTGATCGGCAACCTCAACACGGTCCTGAACACCGTCAACGGCAAGGGCGACGCGCTGGCGAACCTCGTCTCCACCCTGCGGCAGCTGGTGTCCGGGCTGGCCGGCGACCGCGCCGCGATCGGCGACGCCATCAGCGGGATCGGCGCGCTGACCGAGTCCACCGCCGGGCTGTTCGAGCAGGCCCGCCCGCCGCTGAAGGACAGCATCACCGGCCTGCAGCAGGTCGCGAGCACGCTGGCCCAGAACCAGTCCGATGTGGACAGCTTCTTGACCAACCTGCCGGTGAAGTTCACCGAGATCGGCCGGGCCACCTCCTACGGATCGTGGATGAACTTCTTCCTCTGCCGCGCCACGCTCGAAGCCGCGCCCCCGCGCGGAGTGCTGACCGAGACGGCGAGGTGCGAACCGTGAAGTCCTTCAAGGAGCGCAACCCGATCGTCCTCGGCGTGATCGGCAGTGTCGCGCTGGCCGCGCTGCTGACCGTCACGCTCAACTACGACAACCTCCCGATCGTCGGCGGCGGCACCACGTACGAGGCCGAGTTCTCCGAAGCCGCCGGCCTGCAGTCCGACGACGAGGTCCGGATCGCCGGCATCAAGGTCGGCGAGGTCCGCCGTGTGGAGCTGGCCGACGACCACGTCCTCGTCTCCTTCCGGGTCAAGAACGCCTGGATCGGCGACCGCACCTCCGCCGAGATCAAGATCAAGACGTTGCTGGGCCGCAAGTTCCTCGCGCTCAACCCCACCGGCGACGACGTCCAGAACCCGGACCAGCCGATCCCGCGAACCCGGACGGTCACGCCCTACGATGTCACCGACGCCTTCAACGGCCTCGCCGACACCGTGGGCGCGATCGACACCAAACAGCTCGCGGACAGCTTCACCACGTTGTCGGACACCTTCCGCAACTCCCCCGAACACGTCCGCAGCGCGCTCGACGGGCTGTCCCAGCTGTCCAAGACGGTCTCCAGCCGCGACAACCAGATCGCCGAACTGCTGGCCAACGCCCGGAAGCTGACCACGACGCTGGCGAACTCGAACGACGACTTCGAGAAGCTGATCGGCGACGGCAACCTGCTGCTCACCGAGCTGAACAGCCGCCGCGACGCGATCCGGGACCTGCTGGACGGCTCGGCACGGCTGGCCGGCCAGCTCAGCGGGCTGGTGCGGGACAACAACGACGCGCTCAAGCCGGCCCTGCAGTCGCTCAACCAGGTCACCGACCTGCTCAAGCGGCAGAACGACAACCTCTCCAAGGGCCTGCAGCTGGCCGGCCCGTACTTCCGGGTGCTCACCAACACGACCGGCAACGGCCACTGGATCGACGCCTACCTCTGCGGGCTGCTGCCCGAGAACCACGACCCCTGCACCCCGCCGAAGAACCCGGGAGGGGCCAAGTGAGCGCACTGACCACAACCCGCGCCGGCGTCCTGGCGAGCCGTTTCGTCGCCGCCGCCCTGCTGCTCGCCCTCGTCGTCACGGCCGCACTGTGGTGGGTGTTCTCCGGCTCCGGGCAGCACCACGTCACGGCGTTCTTCACCCGCGCGGTCGGCGTCTACCCCGGCTCGGACGTGCGCGTGCTCGGCGTCCGGATCGGCCAGGTCGACGCGGTCGCCCCGCGCGGCGAGCAGGTGCAGGTGGACATGAGCATCGACGGCTCGGTCGGCGTCGCCGAGGACACCACGCTCCTGGTGATCGCGCCCAGCGTCGTCGCCGACCGCTACCTGCAGTTCGCCAAGCCGGCCCGCGGCGGGCCGCGGCTGCCGGACGGCGCGACGATCCCGATCCAGCGGACGGCCACCCCGGTCGAGCTCGACCAGCTCTACGCCAGCCTCGACACGATCTCGAAGGCGCTCGGCCCGAACGGCGCCAACTCCCAGGGCGCGCTGTCGGACCTGCTGAAGACCGGCGCGCAGAACCTGCAGGGCAACGGCCGCACGATCAACGACAGCGTCCGCAACTTCGCCCAGCTGGCCCGCACGCTGGCCGGCAACTCGAGCGACCTGTTCGGCACGGTCAGCGAGCTGCAGCAGTTCACCACCATGCTGGCCACCAACGACAGCCAGGTGAGCAACGTCAACCAGCAGCTGGCGCAGATCTCCGGCACCCTGGCCGCCAACAGCGGCGAGCTGGCGCGGGCCCTCGACGGCCTCGGCCGCGCGCTCGCCGATGTCCAGGGCTTCATCCGCGACAACCGCGGCGCGCTCAAGGCGAATGTGGACAACCTGGTGACGACCACGCGCACGCTCGTCGAGCAGCGCGCGTCGCTGGCCGAAACGCTCGACGTCGCGCCGCTGGCCGTGACGAACGTGCTCAACGCGGTCGACCCGGCCACCGGGCGGCTGCTGGGCCGGGGCAACTTCGACTACTACCTCCAGCCGCCGCTGCCACTGCCGGTGACCGGTGACACCTACACGAACGGAGGCGGGCGATGAAGCGGATCGCCGCCGTCGTGGCCGTCGGGTGCCTGACGCTCGCGGGCTGCTCGTCCGGTGAGTTCAAGGGCGTCTACGACCTGCCCCTGCCGGGCGGTGCCGACGTCGGTGACCACCCGTATTCGGTGACCGTGCAGTTCGCCGACGTGCTCGACCTGGTGCCGCAGGCCGCGGTGAAGGTCGGGGACGTCCCGGTGGGCCGGGTGCGGGAAGTCCGGCTGGGCGGGGACGGCTGGACGGCCGAAACCGTGCTGGTCGTCAACGGCGACGTCGTCCTGCCCGCGAACGCGGTCGCGCGGCTGCGCCAGTCCAGCCTGCTCGGCGAGAAGTTCGTCGAGCTGGCCCCACCGGACGGTGACGCGAAAAGCGGTGGCGCGCCGCCCGCCGGGACCCCGCGGCTGGCGAACGGCGCCACGATCACCCTGGACCGCACCAACCGCAACCCCGAGTTCGAAGAGATCTTCGGAGCCCTGTCCCTGCTGCTCAACGGCGGCGGGATCGGGCAGCTGCAGACGATCAACCGTGAACTGTCGAAGGTGATGGACGGCAACGAAGAACAGATCCGGTCGTTCCTCTCCGGGGTGAACACCCTGGTGACCGACCTGGACGCGCACCGCTCGGACATCACCGCGGCGCTCGACGGGCTGAACCGGCTGTCGACCACGCTCGCGAACCGCCACGAGCAGATCTCCGGCGCGCTGACCGACCTGACGCCGGGGCTGAAGACGCTCACCGACCAGCGCACCCAGCTCGTGTCGATGCTGCAGTCGCTGGACCGGCTCGGCACGGTCGCCACCGACGTCGTCGACCGCAGCCGCGCCGACATGGTGGCCGACCTGCGTGCGCTGGCGCCGATCCTCGGGCAGCTGGCCGCGGCCGGGGAGAACCTGCCGCAGTCGCTGCAGATGCTGCCGACGTTCCCGTTCCCGGACTCGGTGCTCGGCGCGGTGAAGGGCGACTACGTCAACGCCTTCGTCTCGATGATCCCGGCACCCGGTGCGCCGCTGCCCCCGCTCAACGAGGGTGTCCCGAAGTCGGGCCTGCCCATCTTCCCCCCGCTGCCGAGCAGCACCCCGGTCCCCTCCGGAGGCCGCTGATGCTGAGCCGCAGAGTACGCGTCCAGGTCGTCCTGTTCGTCGTGATCGCGCTGGCGACGACGGCGTTCGTCGGCGCGAACTACGCCGGGCTGGGCCGGCTGTTCGGCGCCGGCAGCTACACGGTGAAGCTCGAACTCACCGAAGGCGGCGGGCTGTTCACCAACGGCGAGGTGACCTACCGCGGCGTCGCCGTCGGCCGGGTCGGCGAGCTGCGGCTCACCGTCACCGGGATGGAGGCGGACCTGCTGATCGACGACGCGGCCCCGCCGATCCCGGCCGACTCCCGGGCCGTGGTGGCGAACCGCTCCGCCGTCGGCGAGCAGTACGTCGACCTGCAGCCGCGCACAGCCAATGCGCCCTACCTCGACGGCACTTCGGTCATCCGGCGCGAGTCGACGACGCTGCCGCTGCCGGTCAACAGCCTGCTGACGGACCTGGACTCGTTCACCGCGTCGGTGCCGACGCAGGACCTGCGCACGGTGGTGAACGAGCTCGACGACGCCCTGCGCGGCGCGGGCCCGGACCTGCAGACGCTGATGGACTCGGCGACGACGTTCACGCAGGAGGCGAGCAGCCACCTGCCGCAGACGTCGAAGCTGATCGGCGACGGCGCCACGGTGCTGCGGACCCAGCTCGACTCCGCCGGGGAGTGGCGCTCGTTCAGCAGCAACGCGCGCGTCTTCGCCCAGCAGCTGGCGAGCTCGGACGGCGACCTGCGGCGGCTGATCGCGGCCGCCCCGCCGGCGGCGTCCGAACTCGGCGGGCTGCTGAAGGAAAACGACCCGGGCCTGCCGATCCTGCTGGCCAACCTGCTGACGACGGCCCGCGTGTTCGGCACCCGCACCGCGGCGGAGGAACAGCTGCTGTCCGACGTGCCGCGCGCGGTCGCGACGGTCGGGTCGGCGTTGAACGACCAGGGTGACCAGCTGCGCATGGGGCTGGTGCTGAACTTCAACGACCCGCCGCCGTGCCGCCAGGGCTACGAGAAGACGCCGGACCGGCCGAGCAACGACCTCTCGCCGATGCCGTTCAACACCGACGCGGCCTGCACGCTGCCGTACGGGGACCCGAGCTCGGTGCGCGGCTCGCAGAACGGGCCGCACCCGCCGGTCCCGGCCGCGGTGCTGCCGGGCGGGCTGACGAACCCGCTGTCACTCGGGACACAGGCGACGGCGACGACCCTCGGGGAGGTGCTGTGGCTGCGCTGAAGCTCGCGCCGGTGGCGGCGCTGGCCGCAGCGGCGGCCGTGTTCGCGGGCTGGTCGGGGTACTCGTGGTACTCGGCGGCCCACGCTTCTTCGGTGACGTACGGGATGGCCCGCGACGAGGCGCTGGCCACCGGCCGCACGCTGGTGGCGGAACTGAACACGCTGGACTACCACGACGTGAACGGCGGCCTGGGCAAGTGGCTGTCGGCCTCGACGGGCCCGCTGCACGACCAGCTGGCCCGCACGGACGAGACGACGAAGAAGACCCTGGCGGCGAACGCGACGGTGGCCACGGGCCGCGTGGTGGACGCAGGCCTGAGCGAGCTGGACGAGCACGCGGGCACGGCGAAGCTGCTGGCCTCGGTGGAGATCACGATGGCCAAGCAGGGAACGGCCCCGGCGGTCAAGCGCAACCGCTTCGCGGCGGCGCTGAGCCGGACGCCCGAGGGGTGGAAGCTGAGCGCGCTGGACCAGCTGCCGGTGGGTGCCCGATGAGCCGCGCGAAGATTGCCGTGGACGAGCCGGTCGAAGCCGACCCTGCTGACGGCGGCGCCGTTAGCGCAAACACCGCCGAGGGCGGACCCGCCGAGCCCGGCACCGCCGAGGTCGAAGCGGCCGAGCCCGAAGCCACCGGGACCGACCCGGCCGAAGCCGAAGCCACCGAGACCGACCCGGCCGAAGCCGAAACCGAAGTCACCCCCGCCAAGACCCGGCCCGCCTGGCGTCGTCTCCCCGTCCTCCTCCTCGCCGCCGCCGTCGTCCTCACCGGGGCCGGTGTCTGGTTCACCCTCGAAGCCCGCTCCGCCGCGGACAACCCCGCCGCCTCGAACCTGGCGCTCACCGATGTCGGCACCACCGCCGATGTCAGCTCCGCCGTCAGCCTCGCCGTCAACCGGATCTTCTCGTATTCCTACGACCGGACCGACGTCACCGAAAAGGCCGCCGCCGCCGTGTTGCGCGGGCCGGCCAAGGATTCCTACGACAAGCTGTTCGCCGAAGTCAGGCGAAAGGCGCCGGAACAGAAACTCGTGCTCACTTCGCGCGTTTCCGCCATCGCCGTGCAGGAACTCAAGAATGGTCACGCGCGGTTACTCGTCTTTCTCGATCAATCTGCCGTTCGAGCCGACAACAATGCGACCGACAGCGCCGCGGCGCAACTTTCCGTGACCGCGGAGCACACCACCGGCGGCTGGGTCATCACCGAGCTCGAAGCCCGCTGACCCGGCCTGTCGCCATACCGCACGTAACCGTTTCCGGGAGCACCCGGAAACGGCCGGGAAAACGCACAAGGAGGACAACCATGTCCGTGGCAACGAAGCTGAAGAGACTGGCCGTGCTCACGTCGGCGGCGACCGTGGCGATGACCGTGGTCACCGCGACCCCGGCGTCGGCCGAGGTCATCCCGTTCCCGGTCTCCTTCGCGGTGACCGGCAACACGGTGGTGAAGAAGACCGGCAGCACCATGTCGCTCGGCCCCGGCACCCTGGCCGGAAACCTGCTCGTCAACGACGAGACCGGTGAAGTCGGCCTGAGCGCCGACCTGAGCCTGCCGCCGTCCCAGGCGAACATCTCGCTGGTTTCGGGCCTGTTCAAGATCAAGGCGACGGTGAAGGTGATCCCGCTCGGCCCCGCCACCGGCACCCTGGTTGACTCCACGCTGACCACGCACGCCAAGGCCAACATGGAGATCAGCAACATCTGGGTCGGCCTGCTCTCGCCGGTCATCCCGCTGCCCACGGTGCCGGGCGCCTGCAAGACGAAGACTCCGATCGACCTGAACCTGGTGGCCAAGGACATCGACATCTTCTCGCCGATCACGGTCTCGGCCGACTACACGATCCCGGAGTTCACCAACTGCTGGGTCGCCGACCTCGCGCTCGGCGCCCTGGTTTCCGGGCCGGGCAACACGATCAACCTCACCCTGACCCCCAACGCCACGAGCTGACCCACCGGGTGGCGGGCGCACCGCCCGCCACCCGTCCGCTCAGCACGGCGCGGCGGGATCTTCCTTCAGCCCGAAGCTGTCGCTGTCCCCGGCCGAGACCGCGAAGAACGGCCCGCACGGGAGCGGGTCCGGGATGGTCTCGCCGACGATGTTCGAACCCCACGCGATGATGTCGCCGTTGGCCTTGAAGGCCAGGTTGTGGTTGGCCCCGGCGTCGATGCCCACGATGTCCGACAAGGCCGCCTCGGGGACGGTCGCCTGACCGTAGTTGTTGCGGCCCCACGCGTAGACGCTGCCGTCCTTCAAGGCGATGCTGTGCTGGAACCCGGCGGACACCGCGGTGACCCCCGACGACAGGGCCGCCGGCACGGCCGCCTGCCCGTAGACGTTGCTCCCCCAGGCCAGCACGCCGCCGTTCTTGATCACCAGGTTGTGGTCGCCACCGGCGGCGATCGCGGTCACGCCGGACTGCGCCGCCGCCGGCACGTCGGTCCGGGTGCCCCAGCTCACCACCTGACCGCTCTGCTTGAGCGCCAGGCTGTGCATGTAGGACGTCGAGATCGCCGTGACGCCACTGGTCACCGAGGCGGGCAGGTCGGTCTGGCCGTACCAGTCGTTGCCCCACGCCAGGACCGTGCCGTTCTTGAGCGCGAGCTCGTGGCCCCAGCCGGACGCGATCCGGCCGACCCCGGACGACGCCGCGGCCGGCACCTCGTTGGCGCCCCAGTTGTTCGCGCCCCACGCGAGGACCGCCCCGTCCTTCAACGCGAGCACGGTCGTGGTGCCCGCCGACACGGCGGTGACCCCGGTCAGCGCCTCCGGCGGGGGAACGGTGACGCCGAAGTCCGGCTTTCCCCAGCCGACCACGCCGCCCACGGTGGCCGCGGACGCCGGCGAGGCACAGAGCGACAGGGCCATCGCCGCCGAGACCGTCAATACGGCTCCCCTGAGCGATACCCGTTCACAACGTGAAGTAAGTGGCACGGTAGCCTCCTTTCTCGCGTTTCGTTATCCCAGATTGCTTCGGCAAGATCGCGAATGGTAGACCGTTCTCAGCACCGTTCGGCCACGCGGTGGTTCTTTGTCAAGATCCGATGAAGTCGCCGCCGGTCCTGCGCGGGCGCGAACAAGAAATCCGGACCACGCCGGTGCGGTGGACTGCTGATGCCACAAAGTCTTGTTCCATACTGAACCCGCGAGTAGCCTCATTCCCGGCAGATGGACCTCCACCTCGCACGTCGGTGAATTCACGTCCCGCCGCTCGGGGCAATGGGGGCGGGCGAACGTGATCGGAGAGCAACGACGGCGAGCAATCGATCAGCCAAAGCCGAGACTGTACTGAATCAAAGGAGATGGGTATGTCCCGACTCAGCAGGCTGTCCGCCGGAATCGCGACCACCGCTACCGCCGTCGGCGCCATCGCGGTGCTCACCGCCGGCACCGCGGCCGCCGCCACGGTCACCTACACCGCCGGCGGCACCACGCCCCTGACCTACACCTGCACCTTCCCCGGCGTCTCGCCGCAGCCGGTCCTCGTCACCTCGCACCTGGACGCCGAGGACTCCGTCGCGGCAGGCGGCACCCTCACCCCGGCCAACGTGGGCGGCTCCGCGACGATCAGCGCCGGTGTCCACGCGCTGCTCACCGCGGTCGGCTACGACGGCATCCAGGGCACCGCCGACGTGTCGGTGACGGCGGCGTCGGGCACGCTGTCGGCGCCGGCGGCCACCGGGCTCGACATCCCGTCGACCATCTACCCGGCCGGCGGCCCGATCACGGTGAACATCTCGCAGGTCGCGACGTCCAGCGTCCCGACCTACACCGCGCCGGCGACGCCGGGCACCGACACGCTGTCGATGGGCAACACCGTCACGGCGAACGTGCAGTTCCACAAGAAGTCGAACAACACCTGGACGCCGTGGACGATGAGCTGCACCCTGAAGGTCATCAACCCGCCGCAGAACGCCGCGTTCAGCCCGAGCATCACCGTCAACTGACACCGGTCCCGGTGCGGGTTTCCTCGCGAGAGGGGCCCGCACCGGGTTTCCGTCTTCCGCACCACCGAACACACCCAGGGAAACCGATGCCCCGTCGAGTCCGGCCCCGCTCCGTCACGGTGACCGCGCTGGCGGCCGCCGGCCTGCTGTCCGCGGCGAACGGCGCACTGACCGGGGTCGGTTCGGCCGCCCCCGCCCCCGCGGCCCCGCCGGAGAAGACGGCGACGACGTCGGTCTCGGTGACCTGTCCCTTCGCCGACCCGCTCGGCTCGCGCAAGCTCACCGTCGTCACGTCGGCGACCCTGCCCACCCAGCCGAAGAGCGGCACTTCGGCGACGATCGGCAAGTACTCGGTGCAGTTGAGCCTCCCCCGCGACGTCGCGCTGGCGCTCCTGCCCACCGGCGCCACCTCCGGTTCGCTGCAGGGCGCGGTGCAGCTCGACCTCACGGTGCACCAGGGCGACCGCTCGGACAAGCTCCCGGTCCCCCTCACCGTGGCGCCGACGCCACTGCCGGAAACCGGCGACGTCACCCTCACCGCGACCGGCGACGTGCCGGAGATCGCGATCAACACCATCGGGGCCGTCGTCTTCGACGTCACCGCGCCGACACTCGCGTTGACCGCCGTCCCCGCGCCCGACGCGGCCGCCACCCCCGACGCGACGGCCACGCCCGCCGCCCCGCCGGCGCCGCCGATCGCGTGCACCCTCGACCCCGATCAGCAGGCGACGCTGGGCACGGTCCTCGTCCAGCCGACGGCGACGCCGGGTTCCGAGCAGAAGGCCGCGCTCGGTGCGGCTGCCGCGCTGGAAGACGACCCACCGCCCGCGAACGAATACACCGTGCCGCTCGGCCTCATCACCATCTTCACGACGTCGACCATCAAGAAGCTGGGCGCGACGGTCGTGTCCGACCCCGCCCTCCTGATCAACGGGTTCTTCTCGGTGGACCTCGACACCACCGAGTCCCGGGTCTCCGGGTCCGCGGTGTTCAAGCCGGCGACCGCCACGTTCCTCGCCTTCGGGTTCGTGCCGGTGACCGCGACCGTCGAGTTCCTGCCGCACGACTACCGCAACAGCAAGATGATCGAAGTCGGCGGCGGCCTGTACACCGGCGACGACAACGAGATCTGGCTGACCACCCAGCTGTTCGTGATGGGCCGGGTGAGCAACGTGAAGATCAACGGCGTCCCGTTCGACGTCGGCCCCGACTGCGTGACGGAACACGACATCGAACTCCACGTCAGCGGTCACTACGACCCCTTCGCCACCGGCCACATCAAGGACCCGAACTTCAAGCTGCCCGGATTCCGTGACTGCGGCTCCGGCGGACAGGACCTGAGCCCGCTGCTCACCGGCATGAGCTCGGGCGACGGCAACGAGGCCAAAATCGACACGTACAACCTGAACGGGTGCACCGAGCCCGACCACACCAAGTGCCCGAAAGACACCCTTCCGCCCGAGCAGGACTCGCCGGCCGCGGCGGCGAAGGCGGCCGCGAAACCGAGGTAAACCGAGTCGAGGGGGAACGATGAGGATCGGAACGGCGCTCGCAGCGGCGGCACTGCTCGTCACGGGCGTGGCGACGGGAACCGCAGCCGCGACGACGGTGACGACACAGACCGGCGTGCTGACCTACACCGGCACGGTCCCGGGCTTCACACGGCAAGCCACGACATAGCCCGCCCGACTGGACGTCACCGACCCCACCCGCGAGCAGCCGTTCACGGTGGTGCCCTCCGCGCGCAAGTCTTCCCGAGCGACTTGCGCGCGTTGCTGCGCGACTACTCTACCGGTCACCGACTCGGACACGATCTCTTCGTACCCGGTAGGCCACCAATTGACTAGCTCCATTCACTACTTGTTTCTTCTATGTCAATTCCAAGGCATACAATTTCATAGTGTCCGTGTTCGTCGAAACCGATCCGATAATGGTGCAAATCAGCGTCTTTTGCACCGGGCAGCCATTCGCCTTCTGGTGCAATATTTCGATACCAACCCTTGCCGAGGATCCGCTCTTTGAGTTGCGAATCGACGATCTCGATCAACGCAAGTGCGGAATCTTCCGAATTGGATTCAAAATAGGCGATTTTGGATTCGATGAATCGATACTCGAACACTTCGGCGAACGTCAGCCTGGTCGTCGGCCCTGGTCCGGTCCCGCTCCACGCGGCGCAGGGGAACTCCATGATCAAGGTGGGCAGGTTGTTCGGTCGTGCGGCAATGGCAACCCGAGGAGCGGATGTATATCGGGTGCGTGTTTCATCGCCTCCGACGCGTCGGTGAGTCATGGCGCCTCCCCTGGGATGTAGATCACGCCTGGCCGCCGTGGATCGCCATAGTCGATCGTCAAATCACGTTGGGACGGCGTGACAGGTATCCGGACAGACGGCAGTGTATCTCCGAGCGGGTTCCCTTCCCTCAGCCGATCGAGTATGTCCCTGTCAACGCTTCCGTCTTGTATCGCCCGAGCGATCTCCTCGGGCGTGATCAGGATTCGCAGGTTGGTCGGGCGCAGACCGGCCAGACTGAGCACCGCAAGACTCCTATTGTTGTTGGTGACAAGTTCACCACTTTCGAGGTGCCTGAACGCGACTACGTGGAACTGGTCCGGAGATAACCGGCCGTTCATGAGATCACTTGCCACATCGTAGATGTTGCGGTTCCGCAGGTAGTCGGGCGCACTTGGTTTTCCGGAATATTCCGGACTGATTCTGGCCTGTCCGAACAGGATCCTTTCCGGGCCGTCGTTCGTGACAGCGGCCGAGGAATCGGCGAGGCTTCGGCCGGCGGCGCCTGCGAGCGCTTCGCCGGGGATGATGCCGAGTGCTGCCGCTGCGCAGTCGGTGATGGTGTCGCAGTCGTGGAGGCCGATGATGCTGTTGCCGATGTTGAACAGGTCCAGCGGCGACGGTGGCTTCGGCAGGTGCGGGCCACCGGGCGAGTCGGTCAGGCCGAGGGCTTCGCCCACGGCCAGCCCTCCGCTGGTGAGTGTCCCCAGGTCCTCCGGCTGGTATTGGGTCAGCTCGTCGGCCGGCAGCGCGAGCGCGGTGACGACGGAGATCAGCTGCGCGATCGACGCCGCGATCCCGGAACCGGAACCCAGGATCGGGTCGAACGGGTGCGGCTGGGGCTTCTTCGCGTAGTCGGTCGGCGTCGGCGGTGGTGGCGGCCGCGGCACGTACGGGCGGGCGCGGACGGTGGACGCCACGTGTCCGCCGGCTCCGGCTTGGATACCAGTGATGACGGGCAGGGGACGGACGGGCACCTCCACGGTGGGGATGCCGGTGGTGTCTCCGCCCGCCCAGTCCGGGTTGCTGATGTCGGACACGACCTGCGCGGCCAAGCCGCCCCAGATCCCGGCGGCGGCTCCCCAGCCCGCGCCCTGCCAGGCTCCGACGCCCGCGCCGCCGACACAGCCGAGCTCGATGGTCGCGAGGCACCCGATCAGGGCCCCGCCGACGAGGCCGATCGCCCCGCCGACGATGCAACCCCAGCACGTGTGGCCGGTCGGGTCGGTTCCGTTGACCGGGTTCCCGTTGGCGTAGGCGTACGGGTTGGCGTTGGCGCTGGACGGGTTGGGGCTGTTCGAAACCGTGTCGCGGCTGCCGAACTGCCCGTTGTCGCTGTCGTACCAGCGGGCGCCCATGTTGACGCGGCCCGAGGTCCCGTCGGTGTAGCCGGATTGGTAGCCGAGGTCGAACTGGGTGCCCGCGCGTGCGGTCGGCTTGCCGAGCGGGTCGAACGTCGTCGAGCCCGCCAGCGCGGTTCCGCCGGGCGTACTGCTGCCGACGAGGTCGTCGTGCCGGTCGGTGAGGGTGATCAGCGCGCTGCCGGCCTTGGCGGCGGCGTGCCCGCCGCCATCGGCGTGGTGGCTGTAGGTCGTGTCGCCTTCGGACGCGACGGTGGCGCCGAGACCGCTGTAGGCGAATTTCGTGGTGCCGTGGGCGACGAGCCGGCCGAGGGCGTCGTAGCTGCTGTCGCCGGCAAGCTCCTGGTCGAACGCGTCGGACGGCAGGTCGGCGCGGGTACCGCGGGCGGTGTAGCCGTAGGTCCGGGTTCCGTCGTTCACGAGCTGGTCACGGGCGTTGTAGGTCAACGTCCGGGAGCCGATCGTCGGCGGTTGCCCGCGGCGTCGTAGCCGTAGGCCGTGCTCGCGGTTCCGTTGTCCCAAGTGGACAGCCGGCCCGCCTGGTCGTAGGTGTAGGCGTTCGCCGAGGAGCCGGCGAACCCGGTGGTGGTCTTGCCGGTCTCCCGGTCGGCGAGGTCATAGTCGTAGGTGATCGAGCCGGCCGCCGTCCCGGTGCTCGTCTTCCAGGTGTCGGTCTTGAGGCGGTGCAGGGCGTCGTAGGTGAACGCCCGGGTGTTGTTCCCGGTCCCGTAGTCGATCCCGGCGAGCTGGTTCAGCTTCGTGTAGCTGTAGGTCCCCACGACCTGCGCGAGCGGGTCGGTCAGGGTCGCCGGGCGGCCGGCCTTGTCGTAGGTGTAGGCCGTGGTTCCGGCGGCGTCGGTGCGGCTGGTGGTGCGGCCGTCCGCGTCGTAGCCGAACGACGCCTTCCCGGACGGCCCGTCGGTGCCGGTGAGCAGCCCGCGGTCGTCGTAGGTGAAGGTGTTCGTGCCGCCGGGCGCGGACGCCGAGGTCAGCCGGCCGGCGGTGTCGTAGCCGAACTCCCGGTCGGGGGTGTCGACACCGGCGCCGCTGCCGGTTTCCCGTTTCAGGTTGCCGACGACGTCGTAGGTCCGGGTCTGCCGGACCCCGCCGGGCTTCGTGATTTTCGCTGGCCGTCCCGCGGCGTCGTAGCCGGTGGTGGAGGTGCGGTCCGCGAGCGCCGGGAAGGCCGGCGTGCCGGGGTCGACCTGGGATTCCGGCAGGCCCCACGCGTTGTAGGTGCTGATCCACGGATTGCCGTTGCCGTCGGTGTAGCGGGTCCGGTTGCCCGCCGCGTCGTACCCGTAGGTCGTGGCAATGCTCGAAGTGGCTGACGCGTGTTCGAGCTGGCTGACGAGCCGGTTCGCCGGGTCGTAGCCGAACTCCGTGGTCACGCCGGTGGCGTCGGTGATCGAAGTGCGGTTGCCGACCGCGTCGTAGCCGGTGCTGGTGGTCCGCAGCACCGCGCCGGTGCTGTCGGACTCGCTGAGCTTGGTCAGGTGGCCCGCGGCGTCGTAGCCGCGGCTGACCTTGCTGCCGTCGGGCGCGACGGTCGCCACCAGCCGGCCGTTGGCGTAGGAGTTGGTGGTCGTGTTCCCCGCGCCGTCGACCACGGTCAGCTGCTCGCCCGCGTTGTCGAACGTGCCCTTCGTCAGCACCCCGGCCGGCGTGGTCACCGTGGCGAGATCGCCTTGCCCGTTGTAACCGTACGTCGTCGTGTACGCCGCGCCGGTCTGCCGGACGACCTGGGTGCTCGTCAGCTTCCGGCCCAGGTAGTCATAGGTGAGCTGGTTCTGCGCCCCCGTCGGGTCGGTGGCCGCGGTGAGTTCGCCGTCGGCGTTGTAGACGTAGGTCCACTCACCGCCCGCCGGGTCGGTCCGCTTCACCGGCTTTCCGAGCTGGTCGTACGTGAACCCGGTCTGGTTGCCAAGCGGATCGGTCACCGTCGCGGGCAGGCCCAGCTGGTTGTAGGTGGTCACCGTGACCGCGTTGACCGGCGCCGTGGCTCCCGGCGCGGTGTAGGACTGCCTGGCGACCGAAGCCGGGCGGCCGGCCGGGTCGTACCCGGTCGTCGTGATGTTGCCGGTCGGGTCCTGTGTCTCGGTGACGTCGCCGAAGGTGTCGTAGCCGGTCACCGTCCGCGGCCGCGTCGGCGTCGCGGCTCCGCCCGCGACCTCGGTGTTGACCATCGGAGCCAGGACCGACGCGAGCCGGCCGGCTTCGTCGTTTTCGTACGTGGTGGTGTACGCGGCTTTCGAAGCACCCGGCGCGTTGCCCCGGGCGTCGGTCATGGACGTCGTGAGACCGCGCTGATCGACGGTCCAGGTGGTGGTCTGCGTCGTCGTCGGGTGCAGGAGGTTCCCGCCCGCGTACAACGTGCCGATCTGGTCCGCGGTGAGGACCTGCTGGAACACCTTCACGCCCGAGACGCGCCCGTCCAGCCATTCCGAACGGACCTTGGCACTCATCCCCGCCCCGATGACGAGCTTCCCCTCGTACGAAGTGGACGCCGTGTACGGGACCGAACCCGCGAGCTGGCCGTTCACGTAGAGGCTCAGGCGGTGCGCGTCCGCGTCGTAGGCACCCGTGAGGTGGGTCCAGACGCCGGCCACCGGGGTGGTCGCGGACACCGCGCTGGTGAGCGCCGCCCCGGCGGTGTCCGCAACCGGCGCGGTGAGGGCCCACTTCTTCGCCGTGGCGTCGTACCGGAGCGCGAAGGCGGAGAGCGTCGCCCCGTCCTGGGAGACGATGGTCTGCGACTTCGCCGTCGTGTCCAGCTTCGCCCAGGCAGCCACGGTGTAGCTCTTCGTGTGGCCGAACCCGGTGAGCAGCTTGCTTTGGATGGCCCCCGAGGCACCGTCGAACTGCGCGGCACCGCCGTGTTCCGCGGACCAGCTGACCTCGCCGCTGGGCGTGGCTGCCGCGCCTGCCCCCGAGGGGGCGGCCGCGTCGGCGGAACCGTCGGCGAGGCGCCAGTACCCGGCCAGGCCACGCTGCCCCGGTCCGGTACTGGAAGACGTGCGCACGAGATCCTTGACTTCGCTGTCACCCAGCGCCCGGGAGTAGACCCGGACGTTGCTCATCTTGCCGTTGGTGAAAGCGTCCGCCTGGCCGTTGGCGAAGCCCCGCCCGATGAGGAAGGCCCCCTTGGCCGCGAACGGCGTGGTGTCGGTGACGGTCGACTGGAGTTCGCCGTTCACATAGAGCGACATCTTGCCGCTCGGGCGGTCGTAGACGCCGACCAGGTGCCTCCAGAAGTCTCCGCCGGCCGAACTACCCGACACGTAACCCTGCGCCGAAACAACCGGTGCATTCGGAGTATCGGTCAGGGCCCTCGTGAACGCCCACTTGCCGGTCGATCCCTGGTACTCGAGCGCAAACCCGGGCTGCTGGGCGCCTTGCTGAGCGGCGAAAGTCTGGGAGCGAGCGCCGAGCTCCTCCGGTCGTACCCACAGCGACACCGAGAACGAACCGGTGGTGTCGACCACCGGCCCGGCGGTGCTCGCCTGCCCGGTGACACCGTCGAACCGGACGGAGCCCATGGCGTCGTAGGCGTCCGAGTAGTAATCCGTCGCCCTCCAGGACGCGCCACCGGACAACGTCGCGGGGTTGTTGAACCCGACCTGCGCGGAGCGGCTCGTGAACAGCGTCGCACCCGACGGGCTGGTGACAACCAGTTCACCCCGTGCCGTCAGCGAAGCTGTGGAACCGGGGTTGCCCCAGGTTTGGGTATGCCACAGCGCGGTCTTGAACGTCGGATCGCTGTAGATCACGATGTTCCCGTCGGTCTGCAGGCAGAGCACGGCGTTCGGGCTCTTGCCGCCGGTCCCCGAACTCCAGATCGGAACGTTGTCGCTGTTGCGGTAGAGCACGAGGTTGCCGTCGTTCTGCCAGGCAAGGCGGGCGGCCTGCCCGTTCCAGACCTTGCTCGCCGACGCGGGGTACCAGGCGCCGTCCAGCGGAAGCGGGGTCGCCGGGCCGGCGGTCACGCCGGCGAAACCGTCCGCCGCCGTCGTCGTCGTGCCGTCGGCGAGGTCCCACTGCGCGAGCAACGCGGCGTCCGCCGCCTGCGCGGGCAGCGCCTGCTGGACCGTCTCGCTCGTCTTGCGGCCGAGCGGATCGTAGGTGTAGCCGATGTTCGTGCCGTTGACCGAAGGCGACTGCTCGTCCGTGGACGAGACGGTGACCGGGTGGTCGTCCGGGTCGTAGGTCAGCTTGGTGACCGAGTTGCGCGGCTGCGGGACCGGGATAGTGCCGATCTTGGCGGAGTCGTACTGCGTCGTGGCCGTGGTGACCCGGTTGGCCGCGTCGAACCGGTATCGGGTGAACAGGCCCTGGAACAAGGCCTGAGGGCCGTACTGGCAGTTGTTGCGGCACACCGTGATGTTGTTGCCGGCCGAGTCGTACTCGTAGGTGGCTTCCTTGAACCCCGTCTTCCCGGTGACCGGGTCCGGGTGGGACTTCGACTGCAGCTTGCCGTCGTCGTAGTACCGGTAGTTCGTGACCCGCCCCATGGCGTCCGTGGTGGACGCGAGCCGGCCCGCCGGGTCGTAGGCGAGGGACTGGGTGACCAGGTCGCGGGTGGAGCCGTCGGCGGCCTTGTACCCGCGCAGCGTGGTCGTCGCGAGGTGACCGTCCGCCAGGTACTCGTAGGCGGTGGTGGTCCCCGCCGGGTCCGTGAGCGACGTGCGATGACCGAGGACGTCGTAGGTGTACTTCGTTTCGGCACCGGCCGGATCGGTCGTCGAAACCACCCGGTTCGAGTCGTCGTAACCGGTTTTCGTCGTCCGGGCCGCGTCGCCGCCGGTCGTGTCGGCGACGACCTGCTGGACGATGTTGCCGTCCCGGTCGTAGCTCGTGGTCGTCTTGGCGGTGTGCACCGCGCCGGTGACCCGGTCGGTGACGCCGGGCGCGGTCACGGTCGTCTGGCGGCCGGCCGCGTCGTAGGACAGGGCCGTGACCAGACCCGCCGGGTAGCTGTCACTGGTCTGCTTGGAGGTCAGTGCCCGGCCGAGACCGTCGTAGGTGAAGCTCGTGACGAGGCCGGTCGCGTCGGTGACGCCGGCGAGATCCCCGTTCGAAAAGTAGCGGTAGCTCGTCGTCGCACCGCCCGGCGTGGTCGTCTTCGCCGGGAGCGCGGGTGGCGCCGCTCCGCCGTCGATGCTCGGGAACGCCGTCGTCCCGTCGGTGTAGACGGTGCTGGTGGTCTGGCCGGCCGGAGCTCCGTCGACCGCGGGCCCGGCAGTGGAGAGCAGGTTTCCGTTGACGTCGTAGGTGTAGCGGGTCGCGTACCGGGCGTCGGTGGCGTCGGTGGACCGCCCGTTCCGGAAACTGGTCACCACGTCGTTGCGCGGGTCCGGCTGCAGGGAAGTCGAGGTGTCGTCCGGGAAGTAGGTGTAGTAGGCGGTCGAGCACTTCGAACTCCAGAAGTCCTGGCACGTCGTCCGGGAAACCTCGTTGCCGCGGACGTCGTGGCCGGTGATCACCTGGACCCCGTTGGGGTCGGTGACGGTGTGGAGGAATCCGCCGGTGTCGTAGCCGTAGGAAGTCGTGTGGTTCAGCACGTCGCTCGAGCTGACCAGGCGGCCGCCGTTGTACGGGTCGTAGGTGTAGTTCTGGGGGTTTCCGGCCGGGTCCTCGACGGCGACGCTGAGCGTCGGCGAGGCGTGGGACAGCGAATTGCCGTACGCCTTGACGTGGTGGACGACGTCGTCGGAACTCAGCTCGTGCCGGTAGATGGCGACTTCGGCGAGGCTGCCGGTGAAGTAGCTGGGGTGCCCGAGCGTGCTCGTTCCCTGCTGCGGTGCGGCGGGCCACTGGTTCCCGATGAACCCGGCACCGGCATAGATGTATTCACTGGCATCGGAATTGTAATAGTCCAACGTGCCGACCGAGGTGCCGTCCAGGTACAGGGTTTGGAGTGCCCCGTCGACCGACAGGACAGCGTGGTGCCACTTCCCGTCGGTGACCGTGGACTTGCTCTGCAGCGTGAGAACGTTGTTCCCGAAGTCAGAGGCATGCGCGCCGTGGAGCTTGTTGTCGGTCCCCACGTAGAGCGCCGGGGTGTAATCGTCGTAGGTGGCACTCGGAGTCCCCGTGATCGGCTGCTCCGAGTAGGAAAACAGCACTCCGCTGGTCTTCGTGGAGAACCAGAGCTCGATCGCGAACGGCCCATTGGGGATGACCGAAGTCCATCCGGAAACCTGCTTGGGGTCTTCGTTCGCCGGCAGCTGGACGTAACTGCTGGTGCCGTTGAACGACGCGGCGGTGCTGTCGTTCCGCCCGAACGGCCCCTCGACGCCGAGCGTGGCGTCGGTGTAGGTCCCCGTCTGGGTGTCCGTCTCACCGGCGGCCGTCGTGCCCGCGCTGTCACCGAGCCGCCAGTACCCGTACGGCGCCGCGCCCAGGACGGTGGACCGGTAGATCTCCGAAGTCCCCGACACCGTCGGGCCGCCCACGTGCCACGTCCCGGCGTTCTGGTCGGTGAGCTCGACGAGCCGGTCCGCCCGCGTGTCGTAGCGGGCAGAAGCCGCGGTCTTGCCCGAGGGGAGCGTCGTTCCGGTCAGCAGCGCCGCCGGATTGGCGGCGCCGTCGTACTGGGAGGCGATCTGGACGGCCGACAGCGGCTTCGGGTAGACCGCCACGTCGGCGATCGAGCCGTGGAAGTGGGACCACGTGTTGCCGCCGGGAGCGGCGGGCCAGCCGTTCGAGTTGAACACGCCCGCACCGACGATCGTGTACGGGTCGACGTTGAAGATGGTGCCGGATTCCGTGCCGATCGGCTTGCCGTCGAGGTAGAGCGCCTGGGCGCCGGCCGAACCGGTGAGCGTGACCTGGTGCCACCTGCCGTCGTTGACCGGGGCGGCCGAGGCCATGCCGGCCATCGTGGTGTCCCAGAAGTGGCCGTGCAGCTTGTCGTCCGTGCCGATGTAGAGCACCGGCATGGCACCGCCGTTCGGGTTCGCGGTGTTCGCCGGGTCGTTCCCGGTGGCCAGCAGCATCTGCGCGGTCCCGGACGAAGTCGTGGAGAACCACAGCTGGACGGTCAGGAACGCCACGCCCTTGATCTGGTCCTGGGGCAGCTGGACGAAGGACTGGGTGCCGTCGAACTCCGCGGCGGTCGCGGTGGGATTGAGCCCCGGTTTTCCGAACGCGACGTTCACCCGCCGTGCGGTGTCTTCGCCTTCGTTCTGGAGCACCTCGCTCACGGCCTGCTCGGCACCGGGCTGGTCCGCCAGCCGCCAGAAGGCCGAGGGCTCGGCGTCGAGGACGACGGACCTGTCGTGGGCACCCGCCTGGTAGGTGTACCCGGTGCATTCCGGCCCCGGACGGCACGCCGAACTCAGCTGGTCGGCGGTGTACTGGTAGGTGACAGCCGACGCCGGGTTTCCGGCACCGACCGGGTCCGTGGCCACGACGCTGACGTGGGCGGCACGCGCACCGGCCGGGGTCGTCCAGGTGAGGTGGAGCGCGCGGTGCGAAGTCGTGTTGGTCACGGTCGTCAGCCGCCCGCCGGCGTAGGTGAACAGCTCCTGGTGCCCGGGCCGGTCGGTGATCGACGCGATCGGGAACGCGACCGCGCCCGCCGATCCCGTGAACACGTAGGTGGTGCCGAGCTTGTCGACCAGCGTGTATCCCGTGGTACCGGTCGGTGTGAGGGTGGCGTACCGGCCCTGCGGCGCGGTGAACGTGCCGTCGGCGTTGCGGCCGAACCGGACGGCCTGCCCGTTCGGGTAGGTGACCACCACGTTGCCGGTTCCGTCCGCGTCTGGGACGGCCTGCATGTCGAACACCGACCACCACCCGGCTCCGAACGCTCCGGGCGTCCGCGGGTCGAGGCTGTTGTAGGTGCGTTCCACGCCGAGCTTCAGACCTGCCCCTGGCACGGTCAGATCGGTCGCGGCCGTGGTGTAGTTGCCGATCTCGGGGTCGAATCCGCGTTGGTCGGAGTTCTGCGCGAGATGGGAAGTGATGACCGGCTGCCCGACGACCGTGGTGAACCACGAAGGTGCGCTCGGGTAGCTCGCCTGGATGCCGTCGTAGGCCTCGGCTATCCAGTAGTAGCTCTGATTGTAGGCGAGCTTGCCCGCAGGCACGGTCCACGCGCTGATGCCGGCGGGCAGCCAACCGGACGCAGTGCAGCCATCGGGCCACTTCGCGGTGGCCGGGCAGACCCAGAACCCGTAGGTCACCGGGTCCTTGTAGTTGTCCGGGTCGTGGCCGGTCGCGCTGAACGTCGGGGTGAGCGTGCCTTCGGTGACATTGGACGGCGGCGACTGGCGGTCGATCTGCGGCGCGATGTCGGCGGGCGTGTAGTCGAAGGTTTCGGTCGGGGCGAACCAGCTGCTGAAGGACGAGCCGTCCGGCGCCACCATGTCCAGCACCACGCGCAACGGGGTCCCCGGGGGCTGGTGGGCGATCGTGATCGGAATGGTCACCGACTGCTGCGGCGCGACGGTTCCCGGCACGGCCGCGGTGCCCTGGGAGAGGAAGGCGCCGGTGTCGGCGTTCGTCTGCGTGTAGCGCAGCTGGTAGCCGTTGCCCGACGTCCACGCGGCATTTCCCCAGTTCTGGACGGGGACCTGCAGCACGCCGTCGGTCGCGGCGGTGGGCGTGGTGCTCCAGGAGAGGTTTTCCGGCCATTTGACGCCGTACGGGCTGAAGTCCACCGACAGGTACGGCTTGTTGGCCGACGTGCTGGACGCCAGCTGCTTCCAGCTCGACGCCGAGTGGCCGTCGGCGCTGAGGCTCAAGCCGTAGACACCGCCGCCGTGCGCCCAGGAGTCGAACGCCGACGGGTCGAGACCGATCGTGGCCCAGTTGAAGCTGCCCGTTTTCCCGCCGGAGCATTTGGGAGAGCTGGCGAAGGACTTCGACCCCAGCACTGAACCGAACAACGGGCTGTCGGCGTTGACCCCGTCGGGGTACCACTGTTTGGGGATCGACCAGACTTTCACCTCCTGCGGGGTGCAGGACTGGTCGAAGGCGTCGTAAACGGAAAGCCACGCGCCCCGGATGAAGTCGTTGGCGAACGTGCCGGCGAAGTTGTCGAACTTGAGCGCTGCTCCCGCGGCATGCGCTCCGTGGTCGTAGGAGCCCACGTTCAAGAGGGGGGACGCTGAGTGGTTGGTCCAGTCGGTGTTGATGACGTAGGTGGACGCGGTGCTCGTCAGCGTCGTCGGATCGACCACGACGGGGAACTTGCGCGCGGGATCGTGCAGCCACTGCGCGTCCAGGTCGACCTGGAGGGCCGGGCCACCGTTGCTCGTGGTCAGGCGGTAGGTGACGCCGCTGGACCAGGCACCTTCGTTCGACCGCGGGTCGACGGCGGAGTCCATCATCGATCCGTGGGGGATGCGCACGCGCTCCGCGCCCGACTGATCGGTGAAGACCACGTCACCGGACGCGGCGACCGACGGCGTGAGCCCTTGCACGGTCAGGGGGAACACCCACGACGTCGGTGCCGCGGACGACCGCAGCACCAGGGATTCCTTGATACCCGATTCCACGGTCTGCAGCTGCACGTCGGAGTCGGGCCGCACCAGCCGGTAGGTCGCGGAGTCGCCGGAGACCTGCGGCACGGCGGGGGCCGCCCCGGCCACGCCGAACGCAACCCGCTGCCCGGTGCCCACGGCCAGTGAGCCGAGTGCGGCATCGGCCGCGTTCGGGGCCAGCTGGGCGTCCTGCGAGTCGGCTTTCTTGGTCCAGCGCCCGTTTCCGGCCCGCGTCAGCGTGTTGTCGATCGGCGCCCAGCGGCGGTCCGGGCGGAAGTACTGGACGCGGCCGGCCGAAATCTTCGCCGTGCTGGTGCGATCGGGATTGTCGTAGACCAGGGTGTGCTCGTCACCCGCGTTCGCCCGCAGGGAGCTGCGAGCTGCGTCGAAACTGCTCTCGCCCTTGCCCGGCGGCGTGGACGTACCCGCAGCGGTCACCGCCGCGGTATCCGACGAGAGCCGCGGCGCGGCTTCCCGCTGGTGTGCGGTGGCGGCCTGGAGCTGGTGCGGCGCAACCCCGGGCGCGTGTCCCTGGACACCGTCGGGCGCCTTGGTGTCCGCGGCCGACGCTGTGTGCCCTCGTCCCGCAGCCGAGCCGGCGAGCTGGCCGGGTGTGGCGATGTCCCGCGCGGTCACGGTGGCCGAGTACCGCCAGGTGGCCTCGGTCGCCTGGGCGGCCGACTGTCCGAACCCGACGGCCATGGCGACCGTGAAGGCGACAACGGGAACACAGTGCTTGGCGATCCGCCCAGGGCGCACCAGCATGACCACTCCCCCTCGTGGCTGCGGCGATCAAACCGACCGTCAATACAGCACAGTCGAAACCGGGCAGTCAATCGACAAAACCCGGCAAATAGTATTTTTATCATCATTGAACAGTTTTTCCCACCGCCCACGAACGTCCCGTGGCACCGTTAAGCTGCTTTGCATGCCCACAGCTCTCACCACCACTCCGCCACGAAGTGGACGACGAATCGCCATCATTGCTGCGTTCGGAGCAAGTGCATTGGGAATTCTGGCCGCAGTCCTTTTACTCAACACCGAACCGGACCATCCGGACGTATCGTCCCATTTCAAGACATGCTTGCTCACCTCGGCGAACAGCCCCGACACCGACCTCGTCTGGCGGAGCGTTCAAGCCTCGACCGGCGCCGGCTCGATCAACGCACAGAAGCTCGTCGTCCCGAACGACGCCACCACCGAAGCCGGCCCTTATTTCGCCAGCCTCATCGCGTCACAATGCCGGCTCATTGTCGCCGACGGGCAGACCTTTTCCGCCGACCTTCAGGCCGTCGCATCGACCAATCCCGCAACGAAGTTCGTCAACGTCGGAACGCCCGTGAACCTGCCCAACGTTCGCAACATTCCTTCTCCGGTAACCGAACCGAGCCGGATAACCGAAGAAGTACTGGCAGCACAACGCGCAGCCGGCTGAACCCGATCGGTCTGGAACCACCATCCGGTGAACTCCAGTTGATCCCGGTTGCCCATTGAACGGGCCTTCGGGCGTGGCGGCCGACCACCTCGGCTACGGCGCCATCCACTGTGGACGCGAACCGCCCGAGCGCGGGGACGGCAGCAGCTCGCTCACCGGGTACCGCAACGGCATCGGCGCCGCCCCCGCCCGCAACGCCAGCTCCATCTCGAAGCGGGCCGCCGGGTCGCGGAGGCTCTCGCCGAAGGTCGCCTGCAGCTGGCGCATGCGGTAGCGGACCGTCTGCGGGTGGACGCCCAGGCGCTCGGCGATCTCCACCACGTTGCCCTGGCTGTCCAGCCACGCCCGCAGCGTCTCCAGCAGCCGCTCCTGCTGCTTGCCCGTCATCTCCGCCAGCGGCGCGAACAGGCGCTGCCGCAGCGTGCCGACCAGGCCCGTGTCGGAGTTGACCAGCAGCGTCGCCAGGTGCTCCTCCGCGCGCAGCACCGGGCGCGCCGCCAGGACGCCGCGCTCGGCCAGCTGCAGCGCGTTCCGGGCCCAGCGCAGGGAATCCGCCACCGAAGCGAGCGGGACGCACGGGCCGATCGCCAAGCGGCAGTCCGGCAGCGCCACCTGCAGCGCCGCCAGCCGGGCGCCGCTCAGCTCACCCGGGACGACCAGCTTCGGGTCCGGCGTGTCGAGTTCGGCGAGGACGTCCGCGTCCAGCCCGGCGTGCCGGCGGGCCGGGGCGACGCCACTGGCCGGGCAGACCGCCACCGGCGTCGCGTCCACCGGCACCGGCCAGCCGATCAGCTGGGCCAGCTCGGCAATCGCTTTCGGGGACGCGGGCGGCGTCTCGAGGATCAGGTGGAGCAGCTTGCGGCGCCAGGTGTCCAGCGCTCCCGCCGTGCGCGCCTTCGCCTCGAGGTAGCCGTCGAGCGCGACGGAGGCGAGCTCGTCCATGAACGCCAGCATGGCGTCGGCCAGCTGGGACATCACCGCCGAGGAAAGGCCGCTGCGCCGCCCGACGCGCATGATGCGCCGCCACGACACCCGCGCGCCGACGCGGTAGGCCGACTGCAGCGTGTCGAGGCTGCGGCCCTCGCGCATTTCGTTCTGCCCCAGCCGGTGGTGCACCTCGTGAGACTGTTCCTTCGACACCGTCGGGTCCGCGATCTGCGCGACGAACAGCGTGATCGCGTATTCGACGCCGGCCCGGATCGACTTGCCGTAGGGCCCGTCAAGCGGGCGCGCGTAGGCCGGGATGGTCGCGCGGATCTCTTCGACGATTTCGGCGGCGAGGCTGGCCAGCTCGGGGCGCAGGATGTCGGCGAGCTTGCGCGGTAGAGCGGCGGGTGGCGGCGGCGCAGCGTGATCGAATCCGCGCTCCACCGACATCGCAGCTCCTTCGCTCCGCCCCGGACACCGGTCGCGGGCACCTCGCGGCCGGGCACCCGTGCCTGTTGCCCGGATGACAACCGACACATCGAAAAACTAACGCCAAACGTGTCACACCCGTGAAGGAAAACCGATTTCTTGTCATCACGGTGATAATTTCACGAGGTTCGGCTGCGATGAGCTGACAAGTGTCCCGCCGACTGCCCCTGGGCGTGCGTACGAACGGACGAACCTCCAACGACCGGCCCGCGCTGCGGTTACGCCGGTATCTTGTATCGTGTGGTTGATACAAGCTGAGGAGGAACCGCATGCCGTGGGACAACGTGCTCGGGGTTGCCGTGATCTTGGGGCTGTTCGGCCTGGCCATCTTGATCGTGCTCTGGCCGGGCAAGAAGCACGGAAAGCGCTTGCTGGTGCGGTGGGGTATCGCCGACCCCGACGCCGGGGAGGTCGAGCTCGCCGTCCGCTACCTCAAGCGGCGCCGGCTCTGGTACCCGTGGCTGTTCCTCGCGATCCCGCCGCTGCTCGACGACCGAGGGCTGGGCTCGATCCTCACCACGCTGTTGCTGGGCGGCCTGATCGCCGAGCTGCTGGCACAGCGGCCGTCCCGCGGTCCGCGCCGCGAAGCCGATCTGGCGCCGCGGACGCTGCTGGGGATCGTCCCGGCGTGGATCCTGGTGCTCGGCGCGCTGGCGGCCGCGGGATCGCTGCTGCACCTGGGGCTGACCGCGCAGTGGAAGCTGCTCGCGGTGGCCGCGGGCACGGTGGTGGTCAGCGCGGCGATCACGCTGCTGGCGGTGCGCCGCCCGGCGGTCGGAGCCCCGCGCGCCGATCTGGCGCTGCGCTGCCGCAGCGCGCGCGTGGCGGTCGGCCTGGGCATCGGCGCCTGCACGGCGGTCGGCTGGCCGGCGGGCGACTTGGTCTCGTTCCTGGCGGTCGTGGCGGGCTTGGCGGCGTTCCTGGCGGTGACGGCCCCGGCGAAACGCCTGCCGGCGGCGGCGTGAAGATCGTCGTCGACACCGAGAACGGCGTGCCGCCGTGGCGGCAGGTGCACGACCAGGTGATCCGGGCGGTGACGGCGGGAGCCCTGCCCGAAGGGGCCCGGCTGCCGCCGATCCGCCAGCTGGCCCGCGACCTGGGGCTGGCGTCGGGAACGGTGGCCCGGGCCTACCGCGAGCTGGAGGCGGCGGGCTGGGTGGCCACGGCCGGCGCCCGCGGCACGGTGGTGACGCTCCCCTCGGGCCGTCCGGACCGCGCGGCCCTCCTGGCCGCGGCGGCGGCGGAATTCGCGTCCCAGGCCCAGGACCTCGGCGCGGACGAGGCGGCGGCGATGGCAGCGGTCCGCGCCGCCTACGCACCGGACCGGAGCCGGTGAAAGCTCAGCCGAGCAGGCGGCCGATCGCCGCCACCACCGGTTCCAGGACCTCGACCTCGCGCGGTGTCCCCACGCACTCCGTGATCCCCGCGCCGACCACCTCGAACCGGGCCAGCTCGGCCAGCTCCGACACGAGCCGCGCGATCGTCCAGCCGTCCGGCTCCGGGTAGTTCAGCCCGGCGAACTCGGCCGGGTCCAGCACGTCCAGATCCACGTGCACGTACAGCTTCTCCACGCCCGTCAAAGCCGCCACGGAAGTCACCGCCAGCCCCCGCGCAACCGCCGCCCGTTCCTCCGGGTCGAACGCCCGCGTCCCGGCGAGGACCACGTTCCCCGGGGTCAGCGCCGGGTTCGCCGCGAACTCCGGGTCGCCCTCGCCGAACAGGGACCGCAGCACCATGCCGTGGAACGCGCCCGACGGCGACGACTCCGCCGTGTTCAGGTCCGGGTGGGCGTCGAACCACGCGACGCCCAGCCCGGGCCCGTGGCGGAAGCGGGCCACGCCGATCGGCACCAGCTCGACTCCGCAGTCGCCGCCGATCGTCAGGACCGGGCCGCCCGGTGCCTCCAGGGCCGCCAGCTGGGCCGCGCGGTTCGCGCCGGTCAGCTCGGCCCGGGACGCGATCCCACCGTCCACTTCGGACACCGAACGGGTCTGCCGGACGTGGTGCACCGGCCGGCCGAGCACGTGCCCGGCCAGCTCGGACAGGGCCACGCAGCCGTCCGGCAGCTCCGCCGCGCGCGGTCCCAGCGCGCCCTGCCGTTGCGGTACCGCGTTGATCAGCATCCGCCGAGCGTATCGCTCACTCGAGGACCAGCAGAAGGTCACCGCCCTCGACCTGCTGCACCGCGGTGATCGCCCGCCGGGCCACCTTGCCGCCGGCCGACGCCGTGATGGAGGCCTCCATCTTCATCGCCTCGATCGTCGCCACCGTCGCCCCGGCTTCGACCGTGTCGCCCTCGGCGACCTGCAGCGTGACCACGCCCGCGAACGGGGCCGCGACCTGCTTCGGGTTGCCCTTCTCGGCCTTCTCCGTCGCCGGGATGTCCGAGGCGATCGAGCGGTCGCGGATCTGGATCGGCCGCAACTGGCCGTTCAGCGTCGACATCACCGTGCGCACGCCGCGCTCGTCGGCCTCGCCGATCGCCTCCAGCTCGATGAGCAGCCGCACGCCCGGCTCGAGGTCCACCGGGTACTCCTCCCCCGGCCGCAGCCCGTAGAAGAAGTCCTTGCTCGGCAGCACCGACGTGTCGCCGTAGGCCTCGCGGTGCGCCTCGAACTCCTTCGTCGGCCCGGGGAACAGCAGCCGGTTGAGCGTCCGGCGGGGGTGCTCGGCCAGCGCCGTCCGGTCCTCTTCGGACAGTTCGGCGACCGGCTTCGCGGCGGCCCGGCCCTCCAGGGCCTTGGTGCGGAACGGCTCCGGCCAGCCACCCGGCGGGTCGCCGAGCTCGCCGCGCAGGAAGCCGATCACCGAGTCGGGGATGTCGAACTTGTTCGGCTCCGCCTCGAAGTCGGCCGGCGAGACGCCCGCGCCGACCAGGTGCAGCGCGAGGTCGCCGACGACCTTGGACGACGGCGTCACCTTCACCAGGTGGCCGAGGATCTTGTCCGCGGCGGCGTACATCGCCTCGATGTCCTCGAACCGGTCGCCCAGGCCGAGCGCGATGGCCTGGGTGCGCAGGTTCGACAGCTGCCCGCCGGGGATCTCGTGGTCGTAGACGCGCCCGGTCGGCGACGCCAGCCCGGCCTCGAACGGCGCGTAGATCTTGCGCACGCTCTCCCAGTACGGCTCCAGGTCGCCGATCGCCCGCAGGTCGAGCCCGGTGGTGCGGGCGGAGTGGTCGGTGGCCGCCACGATCGACGACAGCGACGGCTGCGACGTCGTGCCCGCCATCGACGACACCGCGCCGTCGACGGCGTCCGCGCCCGCGTTGATCGCCGCGAGGTAGGTGGCCAGCTGGCCGCCCGCGGTGTCGTGGGTGTGGATGTGCACCGGCAGGTCGAACTCCTTGCGCAGCGCGGTGACCAGCTTGGTCGCCGCGGGCGCGCGCAGCAGCCCGGCCATGTCCTTGATCGCCAGGACGTGCGCCCCGGCGCCGACGATCTGCTCGGCCAGCTTGAGGTAGTAGTCGAGCGTGTAGAGCTTCTCGCCCGGGTCGGACAGGTCCGAGGTGTAGCAGAGCGCCACCTCGGCGACGGCGGACCCGGTCTCGCGCACCGCTTCGATGGCCGGGCGCATCTGCTCGACGTCGTTGAGCGCGTCGAAGATCCGGAAGATGTCGATGCCGGTCTTCGTGGCCTCCTGGACGAAGGCGTTCGTCACCTCGGTCGGGTACGGCGTGTACCCGACGGTGTTGCGCCCCCGCAGCAGCATCTGGAGGCAGATGTTCGGCACGGCCTCGCGCAGCGCGGCGAGGCGCTCCCACGGGTCCTCGGCGAGGAACCGCAGCGCGACGTCGTAGGTCGCGCCGCCCCAGCACTCCAGCGAAAGCAGCTGCGGGAGCGTGTTCGCGACGACCGGCGCCACCGCGAGGAGGTCCTTCGACCGGACGCGGGTGGCGAGCAGCGACTGGTGCGCGTCACGGAACGTCGTGTCGGTGACGCCGATGTGCGGCGACTCCCGCAGCCAGCGCGCGAACCCGGCCGGGCCCAGCTCGGCGAGCTTCTGCTTCGAGCCCGGCGCCGGCTGGGCGTCCTTCGGGAGCTTCGGCAGCTTGACCGTGGCGTCCGGCGTCTTCGGGCGCTCGCCGTGCGGCTTGTTGACCGTCTGGTCGGCGAGGTAGGTCAGCAGGCGCGTGCCGCGGTCGGCGGACTGCCGCGCGGTGAGCAGCTGCGGGCGCTCCTCGATGAACGACGTCGTGACGCGCCCGGCGCGGAAGTCCGGGTCGTCGAGGACGGCCTGCAGGAACGGGATGTTCGTGGCGACGCCGCGGATCCGGAACTCGGCGACGGCGCGGCGCGCGCGGCCGACGGCGGTCTTGAAGTCCCGTCCGCGGCAGGTGAGCTTCACCAGCAGCGAGTCGAAGTGGGCGCTGATCTCGGTGCCGGAGAAGGCGGTGCCGCCGTCGAGCCGGATGCCGGAGCCGCCCGGCGAGCGGTAGGCGGAGATCATCCCGGTGTCCGGGCGGAAGCCGTTGGCCGGGTCCTCGGTGGTGATGCGGCACTGCAGCGCGGCGCCGCGCAGGTAGATCTTGTCCTGGCTCAGGCCGAGGTCGTCGAGGGTCTCGCCGGAGGCGATCCGCAGCTGCGACTGCACGAGGTCGACGTCGGTGACCTCTTCGGTGACCGTGTGCTCGACCTGGATGCGCGGGTTCATCTCGATGAAGACGTGGTTGCCCTGCTTGTCGAGCAGGAACTCGACGGTGCCGGCGTTGCGGTAGCCGATCTTCTTCGCGAACTTGACGGCGTCGGCGCAGATGCGGTCGCGCAGCTCGGGGTCGAGGTTCGGCGCCGGGGCCAGCTCGACGACCTTCTGGTGGCGCCGCTGCACCGAGCAGTCGCGCTCGTAGAGGTGGATGATGTTGCCGGCGCCGTCGGCGAGGATCTGTACCTCGATGTGCCGCGGCTCGACGACGGCCTTCTCGAGGAAGACGGTCGGGTCGCCGAAGGCGGACTCGGCCTCGCGCGCGGCGGCCTCGATGGACTCGCGCAGCACGGCGGGGTCCTCGACGCGGCGCATGCCGCGCCCGCCACCGCCGGCGACCGCCTTGACGAAGACGGGGAAGCCCAGCTCCTCGGCCGCGGCGACGAGCGCGTCGACGTCACTCGAGGGTTCGGACGACCCGAGCACGGGCACGCCGGCCTCGCGCGCGGCCTTCACCGCGCGGGCCTTGTTACCGGTGAGTTCGAGAATGTCGGCGCTCGGCCCGACGAAGGTGATCCCCGCTTCCTCGCACGCGCGCGCGAGATCGGGGTTCTCCGAGAGGAAGCCGTAACCGGGGTAGACGGCATCGGCCCCGGCTTTTTCGGCGGCGGCGACGATCTCGTCGACCGAGAGGTAGGCGCGCACGGGGTGACCGGGTTCGCCGATCTCGTACGCCTCGTCGGCCTTCAGGCGGTGCAGCGAGTTGCGGTCTTCGTGCGGAAACACGGCAACCGTGCCGGCACCGAGTTCGTAGCCGGCGCGGAACGCCCGGATCGCGATCTCCCCGCGGTTGGCCACCAGAACCTTGCGGAACATGCCCGGTCCTTCCCTCTTGGATCGGTAAGTCAACGCACGTTACCCGGTTCTTCCCGCTCTGCGGGAGTTCAGTCCCGGGTGATGGACATCATGCGGACCGGGAGGTTCACCGGTCACCCCTGGTGGCAGTCCTCGACGACACCTCGGCGCACGTGGAGGCGGATGCGGTTCGGGCGCAGGTCCAGCGTGACCGCCGAGGATTTCCCGAGGTCGATGACTTGCACCTGGAAGCCGTCACGCTCGCAGCGTTCCCTGGCGTCCTCGGCCTTTCGGCCGACCAGCTCGGCCAGGTCGAACGTCGGCGGGCGTGGCTCGAGCGGGAATCCGGGCATGGCACACCTCCTCCGGGACCGCTTTCTCTTGCGCGACCAGCTTCCCCGAGCCGGGCCCTGGTCGCCAGACGGCGCGTGGCGCAACCGACCGGGCCGTGGCTGCCTGCCCACCGACGGCCCCAGAGCAGGGCCCACCCTCCCGGGGGGTCCGTCCCGTCTCCAGCCTATCGGGCCCCACTGACACATAGGCCGGAAAAGCCGCAGATCGGGCACGGCGTCCACACCCCGGCTGCGTTGTGGACAACCGCCTCCCAGTGGCGTTCGCCGGGGCCTCCGGCCTGGAGCAGATTACGAGCCATAACCGGGGGGCGAGGGTGGGTTGAGCTGCGGTTTCCCTGGGCAGGGCGCGGCGTGGCAGGCGAGGGGGCAGGCTGCACGCGCGGGCGGCGCACCGAGGATGGCAAGACCGCCCCGCGGAGGACCTCACGGGCGACAACCGGCCTCTCAGCCCCCCGGCGGCGCGCCCCTCAGCCTCCCGGCGGCGCGCCCCTCAGCCCCCCGGCACCGCGCCCCTCAGCCCCCCGGCACCGCGCCCCTCAGCCCCCCGGCACCGCGCCCCTCAGCCCCCGGCACCGCGCCCCTCAGCCCCCCGGCACCGCGTACAGCAGCCGGTTGGCCGTCCCGTCCGGAACCCCCTTGAGCACATCCGGCGTCGCCGCGCGGATCAGGGCCTCGTCCACCTGGGCCGGGGTGTCGCCGGGGTGCTGCGCGCGGTACAGCGCCGCCACGCCGGCCGCGAACGCCGCCGCCATCGAGGTGCCCGATTCCGGGCCCGCGCCCGTGCCGCCCGCGATCGGGGTCGGGATGTCGCTGCCCGGGGCGTACAGGTCGACGTCCTGGCCGGAGTTCGACGTCTTGTCCGGACGGTCCTGGGCGTCGGAGGCCGCGACCGTCAGCGCCTCCGGCACCCGGCCCGGCGAGAAGCCGCTCGCGTCGGCCGTCTCGCTGCCGGCCGGCACGGCGATCGGCACCACCGTCGCCAGGCGCTTGACCGCGGCGTCGAGCTGGTCGTTCGGCACCCCGCCGATGCCCAGCACGGCGACCGCGGGCTGCTGGGCGTTCTGCGCGACCCAGTCGATCCCCGCGATGATCTGGTCGGTCGCGCCGCCGCCGTCTTTGTCGAGCACCCGCACCGGCACGATCTGCGCGCCCTTCGCGACGCCGTAGTCCTTGCCCGCGGCGATGCCCGCGAGGCGGGTGCCGTGGCCGTTGAGGTCGGTGGTGTCGGAGCCGCCGTTCAGGAAGTCCCGCCCGGGCGCGACGCGGCCCTGGAAGTCCGGGTGCTTCGCGTCGACGCCGCTGTCGATCACGTAGATCGTGACGCCCGAGGCGTCGCTCGCGTAGTGGTAGGCGTGGTCGAGGCCGGTCCGCTGGTCGATCCGGTCCAGCCCCCAGCTGGGCGGATCGGGCTGCACCCCACCGGTCGAGACCGGCCCGGCGAGCACGGCCACGGCCGCGAGAAGCATCCTCATGATCGTCGTGGTACCCCGGCGCTGCCCGGACGACAACTCAGGACTGTCGCCCGTTCGGCTGATTCCGCGCCCGGACGGCCAGGACGACGGTGTCGGCGGCCAGCAACACGAGGGCCACCACGGCGATCAGCTGCCCGCCCAGCGCCAGGGAACTCGCCTCCACGACGGAGGCGAACGTCGGTGCCAGCACGCCGAGCAGCCCGGCGGTCCCCGTGGCCAGCACGGCGCAGCCGACGGGGCTCGGGCGAAGCGCCATGGCGACGACCGGCACGGACACGGCCAGCAGAGCGCCGAGCAGGAAGTAGGCGGTCGCCCGGCCGGCGTCGCTGGAGTCGTAGGTGTTCAGGTCGACGAGCTGGATGATCCAGCCGATCGCGGCCGTCGCGCCGAGCCCGATCGCCGCCCACGCCGGCCAGCCGCGCACCGGCCCGGCGCCCAGTGCGACCGCGGGGTTCCGCCGGAGCGCCGCGAGCGCGCTCGCCCCCGCGACCAGCCAGGCGATGTGGGCGAGCAGTTCGAAGGTGTAGCCGGTTTTCAGCTCGGTGTCGCCGTTCTGCGACAGCGCGATCGCCTCGCCGAGGAAGCGCAGCAGCCCGAAGACCGCGGCGAGGCCGGTTCCGAACAACAGTGCGGGACCGGTCGACGACCTCGTCCGCGGCGTCAGCGTCAGGATTCCGGCGACCAAGGCGCACGCGGCCACGATCAGGACGGCGGACTCCATGCCGGGCCGGTACTGGGTCAAGGAATAGCCGTAGCGGTAGTCCAGCGACAGCCCGGCCACCGCGAACACCACGCCGGCGATCGCGACGACCCCGGCGAACCCGCCCACCGGATCCATCGCCCCGGCCGGTTCCGTGGCCGGCCGGGCAGCGGGTACCGGAGCAGCCGCCGCAGGCCGCGCTTCCGCCGCGACGACCGGCTCGGGCCCGGAATCCGCCGCGAACCGCCCGGTCTGCTCGGCGGCCACCGAGCCGGGCGCAGCCGCCGCTGCGGGTTCGGGCGCAGCTCCCACCGCGCGCTCACGCTCGACCGCCGCTGCGGGCTCGGGCTCGACCGCCGTTGCAGGCTCGGGCACAGCCCCCACTGCGAGCTCGGGCTCGACCGCCGCCGCGGGCTCCGGCACCGCTCCCACTGCGGGCTCGAGTCCGGCCGCCGGTTTCGGGGCCGCCGGATCCGGCTCGGCCGCCGCAACCACCACTTCCGGCTCCGGCTCAGCCGCCGCTGCGGGCTCGGGCACAGCCGCCGATCCCGCGACCACCGCTTCCGGCTCGGCCTCCGAGACCACCGGCTCCGGTTCCACGACCGGCAGGGCCTCGACCTCCACCGCGACGACCACATCCCCGGTGGGCCCGCTCACCACGACCTTCCCCTGCCGCGTGCCGGACTCCCCCGCCGTGACCGACAGCTGCGCCCCACCCGGAACCTCCGCCACCGCGATCCACGGGTGCGAAGCCTCGAACCGCACCTCCCGCGCCACCGGCGGCCCCGAAACCCGCAACGACGCCGAAGCCCGCGCGCCCGCCGGTGCCGACAACCGCACCGAAGGCGCGTCCACCCGCACCACCGCGAACGACAACGCGTCCGAAGCCGCCGCGGCCACGTGCTCGATGTCCGTCGAGGCCATCGTCTTCAGCGCCTGGAACGCTCCCATCGCCACCGGCAGGTTGGCACTCGACAACCGGCGCCGCAGCTCGGCCACCGCGCCGAGCCTGGTGAACGGGTTCTCCGCCCCGATCGCCGCCGCCAGGTCGGGCGGGACCGCGGACGGCTTGATGCGCCGACGCCGGCTCTTCGCCAGGTACAGCTCTCCCTGCATCTCGATGTCGCGGCTCGGTGTCTGCTTCGGGTTGCGCTCGCGGACGCGGTCGAACAGGTACTCGTACAGCTCACCCAGGGCGATCCAGCCGTCCTCGTCGCGGTCCGCCTCGCCCGTGCGCAGGCCCTCCACCAGCGCCGACGTGAACACCGACGGCTGGGCCGGCTCGTCCGAGGCCAGCCTCGCGCCCTCGAACGCGTACTCGATCGAGTTGGACGCCGTGATGACCGCGCGCCCCCGGCCGCCGCGGAAGCTGTCGAGCACGTTCGCGTCGCCCGAAGCCCGGACCGCCACGCCCTGGCCGAACGCCCCGCCGTAACAGCAGTCCAGCAGCAGGACGATGCTGCGCGAACGGCTCTGCCGGATGCACTGCTGCACGAACTGGGCCGGGACCGCCGTCGACCGCAGGCGGTCGGGCCGGGTGTTGCGGGCCGCGAAGTACAGACCGCCCGAATCGTCCTTCAGGCCGTGGCACGAAAAGTGCATCAGGAGGACGTCGTCGGGCTTGCCCTCGAGACAGAGGTCCTCGATCTCCGCCTGGACGACGTGCGCGGTTTCGTTCCGCACGACGCAGACCTCGAAGTCGCTGATCGCCCGGTCGCCGAGCACCCCGGCCAGGGCGTCGGCGTCCGCCGCGGGGGAGCCCAGCCGCTGCAGCCCCGCGTTGTCGTACTCGCCGTTGGCGACGATCAGCGCCCGCCTCCGCCCGGCCATACCGGTAGGAAACGCCCATCCGCCCGTTACGGCAAGCAGCCGAACGGGCACACCTGTTCAGCGGTGGACCGGAAAAATCGTTTCCTGCTTCTCCAGGCAGACGACGGCGTCCCACGCGGCCGCGACGTCCACCGCGGGTGTCATGTGCGCGTGCCGGATGGCCGTCGCCGCCGGGTGCGCGACCACGCACGGCGCCCGATCCGCCAAGACCGCCTCCACGCTGCCTTCCGCCGGTTCCCCGAGGGGCTGCTCGAACATCCGGAACCCCAGCGGGAAAGCGGGATCGGCCGCCAGGCCGGTCGTCGTCCCCGAGACGGCGGTGAGCGCCAGCGCGAAGTAGCGCTCCCCCAGCTCGGCGGCCAGGAGCGTGCCCGCCGACGGCGCCGTCATGCCCGGCATCGGCGAGAACGGGATGCGCTGGAGGTGTCCGTTGTGGATCATCAGCACGATCTTCTCGCCGGGGAACCGCCGCCGCAGCAGCCGCACGGTGGCCGCCATGTACGTGTCCCGCGACGAGCTCTGCGGCTCGGGCGCGCGGCCCGCCGTGAGCGCGTCGAGCTCCCGCAGGTACAGGTCGACGCGCAGGGCACCCTCCGCGTGGTGCGCGGCGACGGCACCGTAACCGAGGGCCTCGACATGTCCTTTCAGGACGGTCAACGCGGTCGTCGCGGCATCCCGTGCCTCGAGACTCATCGCTGCGTACCGACCCGGTGCGACCGCGCTGCTCACCGACGCGTACGGCTCGCACGCGGAGAGCGCGTTGTCCACAAGGGACACGTTGGCCGGATCCACCCGCAGGACCTCCGCGCGCAGCGCCTGGAGCGCGGGCACCGGCGAGCCCGCCGAACTCGGCACGTCGAGCCCGGAGAACCGGACCCCGCGGCCGCGCAGCCAGGTCAGCATCTCGTGCACCTCCGCCGAGTCGCCGAGGCCGAACGTGAAGCCGTCCCGCGCGATGTCGGCGATCTCACCCGGGCCGCCCCGCAGCCACGCGTCGACCAGGTGCCCCTCCGCGAAGCCGCTCTCGAACCCGAGCACCGTGAACCCGCGCTCGGTGACGAGGTGGCGCAGGAGTCGGTCGCGCAGCACGCCGAACTCGCGGATGTGATGGTTGTTCTCGCCGATGGCGACGACCTCGGCGTCGCCGATCAGGTCGGCGATTTCGGCAACGGCGACGGTTCCTGGCATACTGAGCACACTAACGCAACAGGAGTAGCAGTTGGCAACCGAGATTTCCGGGACGAAGCGTCCGGGCGGCCGCACCGAGCGGACCCGCCTCGCCGCGCTCGACGCCACCCTCGAGCTGCTCGGCGAACGGGGGTACGCGGAGCTGACCGTCGAGGCGGTCGCCGAACGCTCCGGCGTGCACAAGACGACGCTGTACCGCCGCTGGGAGTCCGCCGAAGGCCTGGTCGCGGCCGCCCTGCTGCTGGGCGCCGAGCAGGAGTGGGCGGTGCCGGACACCGGTTCCCTCGAAGGCGATCTGCGCGCGATCAACCTCGAGCTGGTGCGCTACTTCACCACGCCGGGCGAACGCGAGCTGCCCACGGCGTCGATCTCGGCGGCGTTCCTCTCCCCCCGCGCGGCCGACGCCCTGCGCGAGTTCTACGTCGACCGCCACGCCCGTTCGGCGGCCGCCGTGACCCGGGCGATCGACCGCGGCGAAGTCCCGCCCGGCACCGATCCGGTGGAGCCGGTGCGCGTGGCGTGCGGGCCGATCTTCTACCGCCTGTTCGTGTCCCGGGAGGGCGTGACACCGGCGGACGCGGGAATCGCCGCGGCAGCGGCCGCGGCGGCCGCCAAAGCCGGCGTGTTCACGGCAACGGGCGGCGGAACCGCATCTCCTCCAGGGTGACGCGCCCGTCGTCGATCGTCTCCGCCTGGCGGGCGCCGTCGTCCACCCAGCCCTGCCGGACGTAGAAGGCCTTCGCCCGCTCGTTCGTCGCGAGCACCCACAGGACCGCGCTGTCGCCGGAAAGCTCGTCGACGACCCGGTCGTGCAGCGTCCGGCCGAGACCTCGTCCCCAGAACTCCGGCAGCAGGTAGAGCGCGTATAGCTGCGAAGGCCCGAAGGCGGCGAAGCCCGCGACGACACCGTCTTCCTCGAGGACCAGCACCTGCCCGGAGCCCTCACCGATGCGCCGGGCCCACGACGCCGCGCGCGAAGAAGCCGACAGGCGCGCGAGGAAGTCCTCCGGGATCAGGCCCGCGTACGCCGCCTGCCAGGACCGCACGTGGATCTCGCCGATCGCCGGGGCGTCGGCCACCGTGGCGGCGCGGACGGTGCTCAGCTCTTCTCCAGGTACTCCGCGCGCTCGACGTCGACGACGTCGGCGACCATCTGCGCCAGGCCGCGGTACTTCGTCAGCTCCGGGTCCTGCGTGACGAGCTCCTGCGCCAGGGCCCGGGACGCGGCGATCACGTCCTCGTCCCGCAGCAGCGAAAGCAGCTTGAGCGTGGACCGCTTCCCGGACTGCGCGGCGCCGAGGATGTCGCCTTCGCGGCGCAGTTCGAGGTCCAAACGGGACAGCTCGAAGCCGTCGGTGGTCGATTCGACCGCCGCCAGCCGCTCGCGCGTCGCCGTGCCGTCGAGGGTTTCGGTGACCAGCAGGCACAGCCCCGGCACGCTGCCCCGGCCGACGCGGCCGCGCAGCTGGTGCAGCTGGCTGACGCCGAACCGGTCGGCGTCCATGATCACCATCGCCGTCGCGTTCGGCACGTTCACGCCGACCTCGATCACCGTGGTCGCGACGAGGACGTCGAGCTCTCCGGCCGAGAACGCGCGCATCACCGCGTCCTTGCCGTCGGGGGGCATCCGGCCGTGCAGCACGTCGATCTTCAGGCCCTGCAGCGGACCGTGCGCCAGCTCGGGCGCGACCTCCAGGACCGCCAGCGGCGGCCGCTTGTCGCTCTTGTCCGACGGCGGCTCGTCGCCGATCCGCGGGCACACGACGTACGCCTGGTGGCCCTTGCCGACCTCTTCGCGCACGCGCTGCCAGATCCGCTCGAACCAGGCGGGTTTCTCGGCGACCGGCACGACCGTGGTGGCGATCGGCGACCGCCCGACCGGCATCTCGCGCAGCGCCGAGACTTCCAGGTCGCCGTACACGGTCATGGCGACCGTGCGCGGGATCGGCGTCGCGGTCATGACGAGCACGTGCGGGCTGGTGTCGCCGGCGCCGCGGGTGCGCAGCGCGTCCCGCTGCTCGACGCCGAAGCGGTGCTGCTCGTCGACGACGGCGAGGCCGAGGTCGGCGAATTCGACGTGGTCCTGGATCAGCGCGTGCGTGCCGACGACGATGCCCGCCTCGCCGCTGACGATCTCCAGCAAGGACTTCTTGCGCTCCTTCGCGCCCATCGACCCGGTGAGCAGCGTGACGCGGGTGGCGTTTTCCGCCGCGCCCAGCTCGCCCCCCTGACCGAGGTCGCCGAGCATCTCCCGCAGCGAGCGCGCGTGTTGCGCGGCCAGGACCTCGGTCGGCGCCAGCATCGCGGCCTGCCGCCCGTTGTCGACGACCTGCAGCATCGCCCGCAGCGCCACGACCGTCTTGCCCGAGCCGACCTCGCCCTGGAGCAGCCGGTTCATCGGGTGCTCCGTGGCCAGGTCCGCGGCGATCTCGTCGCCGATCCCCCGCTGGCCCGCGGTGAGGTCGAAGGGCAGCCGCTTGTCGAAGGCGTCCATGAGCCCGCCGCTGACGTGCGGGTTGGCCTTCGCCGGGCGTGAGATGGCCGAGTGGCGCCGCTGCGCGAAGATCAGCTGGACGGCCATGGCTTCGTCCCACTTGAGCCGCTTCTTCGACGCCTCCAGGTGCGCCCAGTTCTCCGGGCGGTGGATGCCGCGCAGGGCGTTGTCGAGGTCGGCCAGCTTGTGCAGCCGCCGCAGCTCGGCGGGCATCGGGTCGTCGTCGACCTCGAGGACGTCGAGGACCTGGCGCACGCACTTGGCGATCGACCAGGTCGGCATGCCCTGTGCCGCCGGGTACACCGGGATGATCGCGGCGAGGAAGTTGTCCATCGCCTCGGCTTCGTTTTCGGCGTCGAACAGCTCGTACTCGGGGTTGGTCAGCTGCAGCGTGTCGCGGAAGGCGGACACCTTGCCGGCGAACAGGCCCGTCTTGCCGGGGACGAGGTCCTTCTCGCGCCAGGCCTGGTTGAAGAACGCGCAGGTCAGCCGGCGTTTCCCGTCGGTGATAACCATGTCGATGATGGTCCCGTTGCGTGCCTTCATCCGCCGCTTGCTCACCTTTTCGATGCGCGCCAGCACGGTGGCGTGCTCGCCGAGCTCGAGACCGGCGATGTCGGTGAGCTCGCCGCGCTCGGCGTAGCGGCGCGGGTAGTGGCGCAGCAGGTCGCTGACCGTCTCGATGTCCAGCGACGTGGCGAGCGCCTTCGCCGTCTTGGCACCCAGCAGCAACGGCAGCTTGTCGCGCAGTCCGGCCATCCGCTATTCGACTCCCATCAGCAGCACGGCGTCCGCCTGGCCACTGGCGTAGCCGGCCATCTCCACCTCCGGGTGCTCCACCCGCAGCTGCTCCGCGAGCTCCTCGGCGACCCCCGGCGGGGCCGCCGCCCCGCTCAGCACCGTCACCAGTTCCCCACCGAGCGCGAGCATCCGGTTCAGCACCTTCATCGCGGCCGCGACCAGGTTCGTCTCGGACGCGGGCGCGGGCTCGATCAGCACCACTTCGTCGTCGACCAGGCCGACCACGTCGCCGGACTGGGCCCGGCCCACCCAGGTTAGCGACTCCTCCTGCGCGATCCGCAGTTCGCCACGCCTGGTCGCGGCGGCCGCTTCGGCCATCGCGACGACGTCGTCGTTCGTGCGGCGCCCGGCGTCGTGCACGGCGAGGGCGGCCAGCACCTGCACCGGCGAGGCGCACGGGATGACCACGACGTCCCGGTCGGCGGCCATCGCGTGCCCGGCCGCCGTGTCGGCGGCGGCGGTGAGGGCGACGCTGCCCGGCAGCACGGTCACGTGGCGCCCGGCGGCCTCGTTGAGCAGGCCGATCATGTCCTCGACACTCGGCGTCCCGCCCTCGGGCACGGCCAGCACCGGGATGCTCTCGGCGCGCAGCAGCTCGGCCAGCGCCCCGCCGTGGACGACGGCGACGACCGTGCGATCGATCCCGCCGCCGGGCTCGATCGGGGTCGGTGTGACCAGCGGCTCGACCCGGATCTTGCGCGGGCGGCCGAGCGCGAGCCCGGCCTCGATGGCGGCGCCGATGTCGGCGCAGTGGACGTGCACGGCGTGGCTGCCCGAGCCGTCGCCGGCCACCGTGACGCTGTCGCCGAGCCCGCTGAGCTCCTTGCGCAGGGTCGGCAGGCTCGCCTCGTCGACGCCGTCCAGGAGGTACATGACCTCCCAGGCGTAGGCCTCGGGGGTTTCGGTGCGGACTTCGAGCGCGTGCTCCTGTTCGAGCGGCGCGCCGGTCAGCACGCCGACCAGCGCGTCGAGCACGGCGACGAGACCGCGTGCCCCGGCGTCGACGACCCCGGCCCTGGCCAGCGCGGGCAGTTGCTCCGGCGTCTTCTCGAGGGCGTGCGCGGCCTCTTTCGCGGCCTTCGCCGCGATGTCACCCAAGGAACTCGTGTCACCCCGGACGGCGAGGGCGACGGAATGCAGGACGGTCAGGATGGTCCCGGCGACCGGGCGGCTGACGGCGCCGGTGGCGACCTCGTCGGCGTGGCCCAGCGCCCGGGCCAGCCACGGGCCGTCCAGGTCGCCTTCGGCGCGATCGGCGAGCCCGCGCACGACCTGGGAAAGGATCACGCCGGAGTTGCCCTTCGCGGAGGCGACCGCGCCCCGCGCGAGGATCTTCAGCGCTTCCGCGGCGTTTTCCGGCTCGGCGGCGGCGAGTTCGGCGGCCGCGCCGGTCATCGTGAAGAGCATGTTGGAGCCGGTGTCGGAGTCGGCCACGGGATAGACGTTGATCTCGTCGATGGCCGGGCGCAGGCTCGCCAGGCTGTGCACACAGCCCGCTGCCCAGGCCGACACCGCCGCCGCGTCCAGCACCCGCACCCGTAACCTCCTGACCGGTCCTCGGGCAGCGTATCGACCCGGTGCCGGGGCCTGGGAAAGCAGTAGTTACTATGGTCGAGTTGCCCAGTCCGTCTGGGCTCATCTCTATGACCCAGATCCAAAGGAGTTCGACGTGGCTGCCGTGTGCGACGTCTGTGGCAAGGGACCCGGCTTCGGCAAGTCGGTCTCGCACTCCCACCGCCGTACCAACCGCCGGTGGAACCCGAACATCCAGACCGTCCACGCCAAGGTGGGTGTGTCCCAGCGCAAGCGCCTGAACGTGTGCACCTCGTGCATCAAGGCGGGCAAGGTCGTTCGCGGCTGAGGCGAGAAGAGTTCGAATGGCGGGTGCTCCTCGGAGCACCCGCCATTTTCATGCCTCCACCCGCTCGCGCGCGGCCGGCAAGTGCCGCGAATGACTCATTCGGGACGTCGGAGATCCCGAATGAGTCATTCGCGACCTTCCTGGCCGCTTCAGCTCACTTCAGGAAGTCCGTCAGCAGCGGCTTGAGCGTCTCCGGGAACTGCAGGACGCCGTGATCCTGCCCGTCCAGCGTCTCGTGACGAGCGCCCGGGACCGCCGCGGCCGCCGCGCGGGCGCCCGACTGGAGCGCCTCGTCGCTCGCGCCGCCGCCGATCACCAGCGTCGGTGCCGTGATGCGAGCCAGGTTCTCCGTGCGCGGGCGAGCCTCCGGGCCGCAGATCGTCAGGTCGTACGGGAGCGTGTGCGCCAGCGCCGTGAACCAGCCCCAGACCGGGGCCTGCTTCATCCCCTCGATCATCTCCGCCGGCGTGCCCGCGACCTTCAGGAACGTCGCCACCGCGCCGTCGCGGTCCCCCGCCGCGAGCCGGGCGCGCACGTCGGCCACGACGTCGGCCCGCGGGTGCTCGTCGGTCGCGTACGGCGGCTCGTACGCCACCACGCGATCGATCGGGAGACCGGCCGCGGCCGCCTCCAAGGCCAGGACCGCGCCCGAGGAGTGGCCGAACACCGACGCCGTCCCGCCGACCTCGGCGATCAGCGCCGCGATGTCCTCGATCTCCCGCTCCACCGCGTACTCGGCCGAGTCGCCGGAGTCACCGCGGCCGCGCCGGTCGTAGACGATCGTCGTGAAGTCGCCGGCCAGGACCTCGGCCAGGCCCACCGTGGTCGTCCGGTCGTTGAACGCGCCGCCGACCAGGATCACCGGCGGGCCGTCCCCGCGCTGCTCGAAGAAGATGCTCGTGCCGTCGGCCGAAGTGACGTTCATGGTGTGTCCTCCAAGGTTCCTTTACCCCCTGGTCGGAGCCGTCACACCGATCCGGACACCAACCTTCAGGGAAGTTTCCAGTCCACCGGCGCCGCGCCCTGCTGCTCCAGGAGCTGGTTGGCCCGGCTGAACGGGCGCGACCCGAAGAAGCCGTTGTGCGCCGAGAGCGGGCTCGGGTGCGCCGACTCGATGCACGGCACCTCACCGAGCATCGGGCGCAGGTTGCGGGCGTTGCGGCCCCACAGGATCGCCACCATCGGCTCCGACCGGGCCGCGAGGGCCTTGATCGCCTGCTCGGTGACCTCTTCCCAGCCCTTGCCCTGGTGCGAGTTCGACTTCCCCGGCTGCACGGTCAGCGCCCTGTTGAGCAGCAGCACGCCCTGGTCGGCCCACGGCGTCAGGTCGCCGTTGGACGGCAGCGGGTGGCCGAGGTCTTCGGTGTACTCCTTGTAGATGTTGACCAGGCTCTTCGGGATCGGCCGGACGTCCGGCGCCACCGAGAAGCTCAGGCCCACCGCGTGCCCGGGCGTCGGGTACGGGTCCTGCCCGACGATCAGCACGCGCACGTCGTGGAACGGCTGCTGGAACGCCCGCAGCACGTGTTCACCCGCCGGCAGGTAGGTGCGGCCCGCGGCGATCTCCGCGCGGAGGAACTCCCCCATCGCGGTGACCTGCGGCGCCACCGGTTCGAGGGCTTTCGCCCAGCCTGCCTCGACGATGTCCTGCAACGGTCGTGCGGTCACGGCGCGCAAGCCTACCGGGCGTGGCCGGCGTCACCCGAGCGGGTCGAGCCGCCTCAGCTCGGTCCGGAACCGCTGCGCCCGCCGGACGTAGGAATCGACGACGAGGGCGATGTTCTCCGCGCTGAACGACTTGTTCTCACGCGTCTTACCCGGCACGCCCAGCGCGATCTCGCCGGTCTTGACGTGGGCGCCGTACGACAGCACCGCGCCCGCGCCGACCATGCCGCCGTCCTCGATCACCGAGCCGTTCAGCACCACCGCACCGGACGCGATCAGGCAGCCGGTGCCGATCGTCGCGCCTTCGACGTGCACCGCGTGCCCGATCGCCGACGACGGCCCGAGGATCGTCGGGTGGCGTTCGGTGCAGTGCAGGACGCAGCCGTCCTGGACGTTCGAACGCTCGCCGATCTCGATGTACCCGTGGTCGCCGCGCAGGACCGTCTGCGGCCACACCGACGCGTGCGCGCCGATCCGGACGTCGCCGATCACCGTCGCGTCGGGGTGGACGTAGGCGTCGGGGTGGATCGTCGGCTCGAGCGAACCGAGTGCGTAGATGGCCATGCCGCCTCCGGGTGACCGCGGTTTCACTTCCCGTGCGATTGGATCACGCCATCGCCGCGAACCGGAACGCCAGTACCGGGAGCACCGGACTCGTGCTCCTGCTCGTCGTGCTGACCTGGCTGCTCAGCCTGCCGGTGGTCTCGCCCGCGCTGGCGAACGGCCTCGCCGGCACCCCGCCGATGGGCTGGAACAGCTGGAACCAGGTCCGCTGCCACGACCTCACCGAGGACGTCGTGAAGCAGGCGGCCGACGCGCTCGCCGCCACCGGCCTGCGTGACGCGGGTTACCACTACGTCGTCGTCGACGACTGCTGGCAGGCGCCCACGCGCGCCGCGGACGGCTCACTACGGCCGGATCCGGCGCGGTTCCCGCACGGGATCGCCGACCTCGCCGACTACGTGCACTCCCGCGGCCTGCTGTTCGGCATCTACGCCGTCCCCGGGAGCCGGACATGCGCCATGGCGAACGACGCCTACCCCGCCACCGGCATCGGCTCGCTCGGCCACGAGCGCCAGGACGCCGAGACGTTCGACCGCTGGGGCGTGGACTACCTCAAGTACGACTGGTGCAACGCCGACACCGTCGACGGCCTCGACCGGAAGGCCGCGTTCGAGAAGATGCGCGACGAACTGGCCGCGCTGCCCCGCCCGATCGTCTACGCGATCTCCGAGTACGGCGTCTCCAGCCCGTGGACCTGGGCGCGGCCGGTGGCGAACCTCTGGCGCACCACCTACGACCTGGTCCCGACCTGGGACTCGGTGCTCGCGACGATCGACCAGCAGGCCGGCGTCGCCGCCCACAGCGGCTCGCCCGGCGGCTGGAACGACCCGGACATGCTGCAGGTCGGCAACGGCACGCTGACCGCCGACGAGGCCCGCGCGCACTTCAGCGTCTGGGCCGTGCTGAACGCGCCGCTGTTCGCCGGCACCGACCCGGCGAAGCTCAGCGACAGCGACCTCGCGACGCTGGGCAACGCCGAGGCCATCGCCGTCGACCAGGACTTCGCGGGCAGTCAGGGGCGGCAGCTCGACGCGGGCCCCGGCTACCAGGTGTGGGGAAAACCGTTGAGCGACGGCGGTTTCGCGGTGGTGCTGCTCAACACCGGCAGCACCACCGCGACCGTCTCCGCTTCGATTCCCGGCCGCTGGCAGGTCCGCGATCTCTGGGCCCACCGGGACACCGGCACCGACGTGGCGGCGTCCCTGCGGCCCCACGCGGCGGCCCTGCTGAAGCTCACGCCGAGGTGAGGTCCTTGCCGAAGCAACGGCTTTCCGCCTCGTTCTTGTAGACGCCGAACTTCGGGATCTCGGCGTAGCCCGACGAGGTGTAGAGCGCGATGGCCTCGGGCTGCTTCGTCCCGGTTTCCAGGATCGCGCGCTTGCGGCCGCACAACGCCGCCGTGCGCTCCAGTTCGGACAGGATCATCCGCGCGAACCCGCGGCCGCGGGCGGAGTCGGCGACGTACATCCGCTTGAACTCGGCGTCGCCGTCCTGGAAGTCGGGCTCGGGGCCGTCGTGGGCGCGCCACGCGCCGCAGGCGACCGCTTCCTCGCCCTGGTAGCCGACGAGGAACACGCCCTGGGGCGGATCGAAGTCCGCGGGGCTCAGCGGAGTGGCGTCCTCGCTGCCGTAGCGCTCGATGTACACCTGCTGCACCGCGGTCATGAGCTTGGCCGCGTCGGGGTGGTCGTAGGGGACCGGAACGATTCTCACGCTTCCGGAGCCTAGATCAGCGCCAGTGCGTCCATCCGCCTTCTCGGGTAAACGGTTTCCCGTCGACGGTGATCCCGGAGCCGGCCATGGTGACGACGCCGATCGTGCGCCAGCCGTCCGGGAGCTCGGTGAACGGCGGGAAGGTGGCCGCCAGGGCGTGATCCTCGCCGCCGGTGAGGACCCAGGTGAGGGGATCCGCGCCGAGGGCGGCGCCGACCTCGGTGAGCCGGGCGGGGATGTCGAGGTCGGCGGTGCGGACGTCGATGCCGACGTCGGAGGCCTCGCCGATGTGGCCCAGGTCGGCGAGCAGGCCGTCGGAGACGTCGATCATCGCCGTGGCCCCGGCCAGCGCGGCGCGCGGCCCGGCTTCGTAGGGCGGTTCCGGGCAGCGCTGGGCGTTGACGACGCCGACCGGGGACCGGAAGCCGCGGCCCAGCACGGCCAGGCCGGCCGCGGCCCAGCCGAGCCGCCCGTTCACCGCGACGACGTCACCGGGCCGGGCGCCCGAGCGCGTCACCGGCTCGCGGTCGCCGAGGTCACCGAGGGCCGTGACGCTGATCACGAGCTGGTCGGCACGGACCATGTCGCCGCCGGAGACGCCGATGCCGGCGCGCTCGGCCTCGGCCCACATACCGTCGGTGAGCGCCTTCACCACCTCGCTCGACGTGTCGGGCGGGCAGGCCAGCCCGACCAGGACGGTGGTCGGGGTCGCGCCCATGGCGGCGATGTCGGCCAGGTTGACCGCGACGGCCTTGCGCCCCACGTGCTCGGGCGTGGACCAGTCGAGCCGGAAGTGGACGCCCTGTACGAGGACGTCGGTGCTGGCGACCACCCGGCCGTCCGGGGCGGCGACGACGGCGGCGTCGTCGCCGGGACCGAGCAGCGTGCCCGGGGGCTGGCGCCGTCCTTCGGTGACGGCGCGGATGAGCGCGAACTCCCCGGTCTCGGCGACCGTTCCGTCGTTCGGTGACACCGGTCACCTCTGTCTTTCTCTACCGGGACAAAGATCGATCACCGATAGTCGGATGCCCTATGTTTTTCCGTGAGCTGGCGATACGTTGCTGATGACGTTCCTACCTTGAGCTTTCGATCCCGACGAAAGGGCGCGCCGTGGTCCACGCATACATCCTCATCCAGACCGAGGTCGGCAAGGCGGCCGCGGTGGCTGCCGAGATCTCCAGCATCCCGGGTGTCACCAGCTCGGAGGATGTCACCGGACCGTACGACGTGATCGTCCGCGCGGACGCCGACAGCGTCGACCAGCTGGGCCAGCTCGTGGTCGCGAAGGTGCAGAACGTGGAAGGCATCACCCGGACGCTGACCTGCCCGGTCGTCCATCTCTGAGCAGTGTCATTCCTGGAGGGACGACCCCCCAGACCCCCGAACCGATCGCAGTGGTGTAGTGGTCCGGTGCCAGACTCCGACACCGGTGCACCGCCCCGAGTGGTGCTCGTCACCGCGGCCGCGCTCGCCGTGGCCTTGGCGGTCGCCGTCGCCGTGTTCGCCCTGACCCGGCCGTCCCCTTCGGACTCCGCGGGACCGCTGCCGCTGGTCTCCGTGCCGGCGCCGTTCGCGGGCTCGCCGGGGTGCACGACGCTGCTGGGCGCGGTGCCCACGGAACTGACGTCCAACGGGACTTCTCTGAAGGTGCGGGCGTTGGCGGCCCCGGCGCCGCCCGCGACGGTGGCCTGGGGTTCCACGGACCCTGTGGTGTTGCGCTGCGGCCTCGACCGCCCCCCGGAGCTGACGCCGACGGCGCAGCTGCGGCTGGTGAACAAGGTGCAGTGGCTGCAGGTGCCGGGCGAGGGCGCGTCGACGTGGTACGTGGTGGACCGCGAGGTCTACGCGGCGCTGACGGTGCCGGACAGCGCCGGGACCGGGCCGCTGCAGGCCGTTTCGGACACGGTGGCCGCGAAGCTGGCGCCGCAGCCGCTGCGGTTCGGTTAGCTTTCGGTCAGGTTTGGTCGGGTCCGGTCAGCGCAGGCCGGTTCCGCGGGCGATCGCCGTCTCGATGAGGGTGGTCAGCAGCGTCGCGTAGTCCATGCCGGTGACCTCCCACATCTTCGGGTAGGCGGACTTCGTCGTGAAGCCCGGCATGGTGTTGACCTCGTTGATGATCAGCTCGTGGTTTTCGGTGACGAAGAAGTCGACGCGGGCCAGGCCCTGGCAGTCCAGCGCCCGGAACGCTTCGACGGCCATCGCGCGGAGCTTCTCGGTGAGGGCGTCGTCGAGCTTGGCGGGGATGTCGAGTTCGGCGTCGTCGCCGAGGTACTTGGTTTCGAAGTCGTACCAGGCGTTCTCGTCCTCGGAGAGCACGCGGATCTCGGCGGGCAGCGAAGCTTCGACGCGGCCGTCGGGGAATTCGAGGACACCGCACTCGACCTCCCGCCCGACGACGGCGGCCTCGACGAGCACCTTGGGATCGGTGGCGCGGGCGAGCTCGATGGCGGCGTCCAGCTCATCCCAGCCGGCGACGCGCGAGATGCCCACGGAGCTTCCGGCCCGGGAGGGCTTGACGAACACGGGCAGCCCGAGCTTGGTTTTTTGGTGTTCGTCCAAACTGGACTGCCCCCGCCTCAGGGCGGCGTAGGTCCCGACCGGAAGCCCTTCGGCGGCGAGGAGTTTCTTGGCGGTTTCCTTGTCCATGGCGGCGGCGCTGGCGAGGACCCCGGGCCCGACGTAGGGGATCCCGGCGAGTTCGAGGAGGCCCTGGATGGTGCCGTCTTCGCCGAAGGCCCCGTGCAGCACGGGGAAGACGACATCGACACGGGAAAGCAATTCGCTTTCCCGCCCGGCTTCGACGGCGACGAGCCCTTGGCTGGACGGATCCCCGGCGAGGACGAGGCCTTGGCCGTCTTCGACGGAGGGCAGTTCCCGGCCGCGGATGGCGAGCTGAGCGGAGTCCCCGGAGCCGAGCACCCACCGGCCCTCGCGCGTGATCCCGACCGGGACGGCCTCGAACCGCTCGGGATCGAGGTGGCCCAGGACGCTGCCGGCGGACAGGCACGAGATGGTGTGCTCGCTACTGCGCCCACCGAACACGACGGCCACCCGGATCTTCTCGCTCATGGTGAGCCACCGTACCCGGTGACCTCGCGGAACAGCCGAGCCCGGTGCGCCGGACGGCCCGCTCCACGCGGCGAACGCAACCGGTGATGGCTTTGGCACGTCCGGTGTGTCGAGGGGCTGGTGGGTCCGGTTGGGCCGGGTTCGCTGGGCCGGGTTCGCTGGGCCGGGTTCGCCGGGCCGGGTTCACAGGCCGAGTCCGCCACGCCGGGTTCGCCGGGCCCGGGGTCGCTGGGCCACGTTCGCCGAGCCGGGTTCGCCAGGCCCCGACCGCCAAACCGGGTTCGCCGGCCCGGGTTCGCCGGCCCAGTCCGCCGGGCCTGGTTCGCCGGCCCGGGTTCGCCGGGCCTGGTTCGCCGGCCCGGGTTCGCCGGGCCTGGTTCGCCGGCCCGGGTTCGCCGGCCCAGTCCGCCGGGCCTGGTTCGCCGACCTGGGTTCGCTAGACCCCGACCGCCAAGCCGGGCTCGCCGACCTGGGTTCGCCAGACCCAGTCCGCCGAGCCGGGTTCGCCAAGCCGGGTTCGCCGGGCCAGGGTTCACTGGCCCGGTTCGCCAGCTCACGTTCGCTCAACCGAGTTCGCTGAGCCCAGTCCGTCAGCCCAGACCACCAAGCCGGGATTGCCCAACCACGAACCCCGAGCCAAATTCGCCCAGCCACACTCCCCGAGCCAGATTTTCCCAGCCACGAAACCCCAGCCGGGTTCGCCCACCCACACTCCCCAAACCGGGACCACCGGACCACGCCCACCCAGCCACATCCGCCCAGCGAACAAACGCCCACCCAAAGCCGCCCGAACCCACCACCAGCCCCACCCGGCCCAGAAACAGAACCCGCCCTCCCAGGGGGAACCACCACCACATTGACCGTATCGCCCCCAACCCACACCAGAGCCGGAAAAACCCCGCCCCCACCAAGGTTGTCCCCATCACGACCCGCTTGTGGACAACCTCACCGCAACAGCCCCACCAGCACCGGCAAAGCCGCCACCAGAGCCTCCCGCGAACAGCCCGCGTACCCGATCGCCACCCCGTGCGCGGAAGGCGGCCCGGCGAAATGCCGCGCCAGCCCATCCAGCCGGATCCCCCGCCGCTCGGCCGCCGCGATCACCGACGCCTCCACCGAAGCCGACGAAAACGGCACCACCAGGTGCGCCCCGGCATCGTCCCCCCGCACCGGCACCCCCGCGGCCGACAAAGCCCCCGCCAGCAACGTGCGCCGCTCCGCCATCTCGCGGCGGAGTTTGCGCAGGTGACGGCCCAGATCCCCGTTTCGCGCGAATTCGTACAACACCCGCTGCCCTGCCGGTGACGGCCGCGTCCCGGTCAGGTCCCGATACGCCAGCACCGCCGAAGTGATCGCCTCCGGCGCCACCATCCAGCCCGCCCCCAGCGTCGGCGTGAGGATCTTCGACGTGGTCCCCAAATGCACCACGACGTCCGGCGCCAGCGAAGCCAGCATCGGCAGCGGCGCCACGTCGAACCGCAGTTCGCCGTCGTAGTCGTCCTCGATCACCAGCATCCCGGACGCACGCGCCCGCTCCACCAGCGAAACCCGCCGCGCCGCGCTCAGCCGGCTGCCCATCGGGTACTGGTGCGCCGGCGAGCAGTACACCGCCCGCGCATCGTCCGGAAGAGAATCCGGCCGCAACCCCTCGTCATCCACCGGCACGCCCACGACCCGCATCCCCGCCCGGAGGAACGCCTGTACCGCCCGCTGGTACCCCGGCTCTTCGACGGCGACGACGTCCCCGCGCTCCAGCACCGCCGCGGCCAGTTCGACCACCGCCGCCGTCGTGCCGCCGGTCGCCAGGACCGATCCCGCCGCCAGCCCGCGGTGGCGCAGGAGGTGCTCCGACACCGCCGCGCGGTACTCCGGCAGCCCCGCTCGGTGGGCGCGGATCAGCGGCTCGGGATCCGCCGCCGCCCGCCACGCGCGGCGCCAGGCCGCTCGGTCCAGTCCCGCCGCCCACGGTGTTCCCGGCCCGAGGTCGAGCAGCGGGGACGGCGAGACCTCGACCGCCGGGACCGCGGGCGCCGGGACCTCCGAAGCCGAAACCGAAGGCGGAGTCGTCACGTAGGTGCCGGAACCGTGCCGCCCGGCGATCCAGCCTTCCGCGTGCAGCTGCTCGTACGCCGCCGACGTCACCGTGCGGCTGACGCCGAGCCGGCCGGCCAGCGCCCGTGTCGAGGGCAGCCGGTCGCCGCCGCGCAGGTGACCGCTCGCCGCCGCTTCGCGCAGCGCGTCCGCCAATTGCACGGCCAGGGGCGTCACCGCCGCACGGTCGAGGCGGACCGGGAGCGCGGTATCGGACACGGGACCTCCCCGACGAGAGTGGACTTCCCAAGTGTACGAGAAGTGGCCGTTTTCCGAGGCCACTGTGCCGGGAGACGCTGGTCGCATGTTGTCGACCACGCCCCGCACCACGCTCGGCCGCAAGAAGCACCGCGCCGTGACCGACCGCTCCGCGCTGCACGCCGTCCTGGACGAAGGCCTGATCTGCCACCTCGGGATCGTCCGCGACGGCGTGCCGCTGGTCCTCCCGACCGGCTACGGCCGCGACGGCGACACGCTCTACCTCCACGGTTCGACCGGCGCCGCCAGCCTCCGCACCGCGGCGCACGGCCTCGACGTCTGCGTGACGGTGACGCTCCTCGACGGCATCGTCTACTCGCGCTCGGTGAACAACCACTCGATGAACTACCGCAGCGCCGTCATCCTCGGCCAGGCGAAGCCGGTCCTCGACGCCGAAGCGAAGATGCACGGCCTCAAGGTCCTCACCGACCACCTCGCACCCGGCTCGTGGGAGCACGCGCGCGAGGTCGACGCCAAGGAGTTCGCCGCGGTGACCGTGCTCGCGCTGGACCTCGCCGAGGCGTCGGTGAAGGTGCGCGCCGAGGGCCCGGACGACGAGCCCCGGGACGTCGAAGCGGACACCGCCTGGGCCGGGGTGCTGCCGGTGCGGACGGTCTTCGGCACGCCCGAGCCGTCCGCGGACCTCTCCCCCGGCTGGTCGGCACCGGAGCACGTCACCGCGCGAGCGGCAACCGCACGCTGAAGGTCGTCCGGCCCGGCGACGAAGCCACCGACACCGTGCCGCCGTGCGCGGCGACCAGGGACTGGACCACCGACAGCCCGAGCCCGGTGCCGCCGTTGCCGCGGGTGCGGGAGTCGTCGACGCGGAAGAACCGGTCGAAGATCCGCTCCTGATTCCCCACGGCGATGCCGGGGCCGGTGTCGGTGACCTGGACGACAGCCTCGCCGCCCGACACCGCCACCGAAACGTGCACCGACGTCCCGGGCGGGGTGTGCACGGCGGCGTTGGCCAGCAGGTTGTCCAAAACCTGACGCAGGCGCACGGGGTCGGCGTCCACGAAGGCCGCCGAAAGCGCCGAAGTCAGCGGGTGGTCCGGCCGGCCGGCGGCGAACGCGTCCGCCGCGTCCCCGGCCAGCTCGGCCAGGTCGACGCGCTCGGGCCGCAACGGCGTCTCGGCGGCCCGCGCGTCGAGCCGGGCCAGCAGCAGGAGGTCGTCGACGAGCACGGTCATCCGGGCCGTCTCCTCGCGGATCTTCGCCAGGTGCGCCTCCCGCTCCGCCGGCTCGTTCGCCGCGGCGTAGCGGAAGAGGTCGGCGTAGCCGCGGATCGACGTCAGCGGCGTCCGCAGCTCGTGCGAGGCGTCCGCGACGAACCGGCGCAGCCGCTCGTTCGCCTCGGTCTTCGCGGCGAACGAGGTGTCGATGTGGGCCAGCATCACGTTGAACGCCGTCCGCAGCTCTTCGACTTCGGCGCCGCCGCCGGTGCCCGCCGCGCGCGCCGGCAGGGCCGGGTTCGCGGTGAGGTCGTGGGCGGCGATGTCGTGCGCGGTGCCGGCCATGTCGGCCAGCGGGCGCAGGCCGCGGCGCAGCACCAGCCGTCCCACGACCACCAGCACGCCCAGCGCGAGCGCGAACGCGGCGACCTCCACCCAGATCAGCTGCTGGACCGTGCCGTCGAGGTCCTTCTGCGGCGCGGCGGACAGCAGCACCGAGTCGGTGTCGACCGGGCACGCCCGCACCCGGTACGGGCCGTCGTCACGCAGGTAGATGTTCCGGGTGACGTCGCCACCCACCGCGTCGGCGGCGATCTTCGCCAGCTGCTGGGCATCGCCCGGCAGCTTGCCGCCCGGCTCGGGGACGGCGACGCCGCCGGTGACCTTGTACAACGCCGAGTACCACGAGTACACCGACTGCGGTGAGCCGTGCGTCTCGCGCAGCTGGGGCAGCTGCGTGTTCTGGCTCTTGGACAGCTGCTCGTCGAGCCGCCGGTCGAGGTAGCCGTGCATGATCCCGACCGTCGTGACGCCGACGGCCGCGAACACCACCAGCGCGAGCGCGCCGAGGCCGAGGGTGATCCGGGTGCCCAGCCGGGTGCGCTGCCAGGCCCCGTACCACCGGCGGACCGCGCCTGTCACCGGTGAGCCTGCCGCACGACGTACCCGACGCCGCGCACGGTGTGGATCAGCGGCTCGCCGCCGCCGGCGTCGACCTTGCGCCGCAGGTGCGAAATGACCAGTTCGACCACATTGGACCGGCCGCCGAAGTCGTACTCCCAGACGTGGTCGAGGATCTGCGCCTTGGTCAGCACCGACGGCGAGCGGCGCATGAGGTAGCGCAGCAGCTCGTACTCGGTCGGCGTCAGCTCGGCCAGGACGTCGCCACGGCGGACCTCGCGGGTGTCCTCGTCCAGCGTCAGGTCGCCGACCCGCAGCACGGCGCCGCGCGCCTCGGGCTGGTGCGCGAGGCCGGCGCTGCGCCGCAGCACCGCCCGCAGCCGCGCCATCAGCTCCTCGACCGAAAACGGTTTCACGAGGTAGTCGTCACCCCCGCGGGTGAGCCCGGCGATCCGATCGGCCGTCGCGTCCTTGGCCGTGAGGAAGACCACGGGCACCGCGTTGCCGCCCGCCCGCAGGCGGTCGAGCACGGTGAAGCCGTCGAGGTCGGGCAGCATCAGGTCGAGCACGACGATGTCCGGCCCGAACTCCGCGGCCCGGCTCAGCGCGGCCTGCCCGGTGCCGGCCGTGACCGCCTGCCACCCCTCGTACCGGGCGACGGTGGCGACGAGGTCGGCGATGTGCGGCTCGTCGTCGACGACGAGCAGGCGCACCGGGTCGGGAGTCTGCACCCCTGCATCTTCTCCCGCCGCGGGCGCGCCGGGCGAGGCGAGGCGGCGGCCGACAGGAAGCCGACAGCCGGCACCCAGACTCGCCACAGGACGGGCGGCGAGGCTGGCCTTCGTGAACCGAACCGAAGGGGCATCCGTGTGAGGACCATGACGCAGACCGCCGAGGCCGCGCGCCCGGCGATCCGCCCCCGGATCGCCGCGAAATCCGGCCTCTTCCTCTTCCTCGGCGCCAACGTGGCCGCCGTCACCGTCCTGTTCGTGCAGGCCGGGGTTTCGCAGAACGTGCTGATCACGATCGGCAGGCTCGCCGGCCTGTACGGCGCGTTGGCGATGGCGTTCCAGCTGCTGCTGGTGGCCCGGCTGCCCTGGCTGGACCGCCGGCTCGGGATGGACCGGCTGACCACCTGGCACCGCTGGACCGGCTTCACGATCCTCTGGACCCTGCTGGCGCACCTGGTGTTCATCACCATGGGCTACGCGGAGGTCTCCAGCAAGGGCGTGGTCGACGAGCTGGTCGAGATGGCGAACACGCTCGAAGGGATCCTGCGGGCGCTGGTCGCCTTCGCCGTGATCCTCATCGTCGGCGCCGCCTCGGCGAAGTTCGCCCGCAAGCGGCTCGCCTACGAGACGTGGCACTTCATCCACCTCTACACCTACGCCGCGATCGTGCTGGCGTTCACGCACCAGATCGCGCTGGGCCAGTCGTTCGCCGGCTCGGAGCAGGCGAAGGCGTACTGGTGGACGCTCTGGCTCGCCGCCGGCGCCGCGGTGCTCGCCGGGCGCGTCGTGCTGCCGCTGTGGCGGAACCTGCGCCACCAGCTGCGCGTCACGGCGGTGGTTTCCGAGTCCCCGGACGTCGTTTCGGTGTACATGTCCGGCAAGCACCTGGACAAGATGCCGGCCAAGGCGGGGCAGTTCTTCCTGTGGCGGTTCCTGACGAAGGACCGTTGGTGGCAGGCCAATCCCTTCTCGCTGTCGGCCGCGCCGGACGGCCGTTCCCTGCGGCTGACGGCGAAGGCGCTCGGCGGTTCCAGTGCCGGGCTGCGCGACCTGCGCGTCGGGACGCGGGTGTTCGCCGAAGGCCCGTACGGCGCCTTCACGACGATCCACCAGCGGCGGCCCAACGCGCTGCTCGTGGCGGGCGGCGTCGGGATCACGCCGATCCGCGCGCTGCTGGAGGACATCGACGGCCACGTCGTCGTGCTGTACCGGGTGCGCAACCAGGCCGACGCGGTGCTGCTGCCGGAGCTGAACGAGCTGGCCAAGGCCCGGGGCGCCAGCGTCAGTGTCCTCACCGGACCGGACCAGGCGGTCGGGCCGCGCGGGGTGATGCTCGGGCCGGCGAACCTGCACATGATGGTGCCGGACGTGCACGAGCGGGACGTGTTCGTCTGCGGCCCGCCGGGGATGACTTCCGCCGTGCTGCGCAGCCTGCGCGAGCTGCGCGTGCCCAACGCCCAGGTCCACGCCGAACGTTTCAGCCTCGCGGCCTAGGGGGAAGTTGCTGTGAAGAAGACCATTTTCGTCGTCGCGCTGTCGATCGCCGGGTTCATCTCGGTCTGGCGGTTCGAGCCGGGGCCGGTCCAGAACACCGCCGCCATCGCGCAGGCGCCCCCGCCGATCGTCACCGCACCGCCCGCACCGGTCACCTCGGCACCGTCCACTTCGGCCGCGCCGCCGTCCTCGACCGCGGCCGCGCCGTCCACTTCGGAGACACCGTCCACTCGCGACAACCCGAACAAGACGGTGACCACCGAAGGCAGCGCCGAGACGAGCCGGTACGGCACCGTGCAGGTGCAGGTGACGTTCACCGGCTCGCGGATCGCCGTCATCACCCTGCTCCAGGCCCCGGACGGCGGCCGGTCCCTGACCGCTCTCCCGCGGCTGCAGGAAGAAGCGATCAAGGCGCAGAGCGCCGACATCGACACGGTGACCGGAGCCACCGAGACCAGCGAGTCGTACAAGACGTCCCTGCAGGCCGCGATCGACGCGAAGGCGAAGAAGCGATGACCACCCGCGTCGAACAGGTGATGGGCCTGCCGATCTCGCTCGACCTGCGTGACGAAGGCGACTTCGCCGAGGTCGTCGACGACATCTTCGCGTGGTTCCGCGACGTCGACGCCCGGTTCAGCCCGTTCAAGGACGACAGCGAGGTCAGCCGGTACGACCGCGGCGAGCTGACGGCCGCCGAACTCAGCGACGACCTCCTGGAGGTGCTGGAGCTCTGCGCGTACTACGAGCAGCTCTCCGGTGGCGCGTTCCGCGCGCGGCTGCCCGGCCGGGGACTCGACCCCTGCGCGGTGGTCAAGGGCTGGGCGGTCCAGCGCGCGGCAGACATGCTGAAGGCCGAGGGCGCGACGACGTTCTGCTTGAACGCGGGCGGCGACGTCGTCACCGCGGGCGAACCGCGGCCGGGCCGTCCGTGGCGGGTCGGGGTGCGCCACCCCGAGCAGCCCTTGGCCGTGTGCGCGGTCCTGGAGTCGCGCAACGGCGCGATCGCGACGTCGGCGGCCTACGAGCGCGGCTCCCACATCCTCGACGGCCGCTCCGGAACGCCGGCGACGGGCCTGATGAGCGTCACCGTGGTGGCCGGCGACCTGGTGACGGCGGACGCGCTGGCCACGGCGGCGTTCGCGATGGGCGCCGAGGGCATCACCTGGGCGGCCGACCGCCCGGACTGCGAGATCCTCATCGTCGACGACAGCCGCCGCGTGCACCGGACGGCGGGGCTGGCGCTGGCGTCGTGAATGGTCGCCACTTGAGCAATTCGGCGGTACGGTTGCCGCTGTCCGCATGAAACGGTGAGCCGATCGGTGACCGGCTGTCATAGCAGCCTCACCACATCGAGCGGTTGAATCCCGAGGCCCCTTTGGCATCATTGATGGTGGATGCCGAGCCGATTCAGCCGAGTATTTCCGAGGCCATTCCCATGGCAGCTCATTTCGGAAGGAACCATCGATGAAGATCGAACCGGGACGGACCTATCGATTCAGGAACAAGTCCGCCGAAAGATATTTGTCACCCCAGGCGCTCGCCGGCGACGAGGCCACCTCGGTGCAGATTCTCAACCGGCGCGACGGCGACGCCCAGGTTTGGCACGTGATGCCGCTCGACAACGATGCGGTGCTCATCGTCAACAAGGCTTGCGGGCGAGTGCTCTCCCCGAAGGCGTTCGACACCTCGGAAGCCACCACGCTGCAGATCCTCAACCTGCGCGATCGCGCCGAGAGGCGCGAGACCCAGACCTGGGTGTTCGAGGACGCGGGTGACGGTTTCCGGCTGCTGCGCGACTCCGTCGGCTTCCGCTGCGCGTCCCCGAAGGGATTCTCCGGGGCGGAAGCCAAGACCGTGCAGCTGCTCGACCTGCGTGACGACGAGCGCCGGAACACCCAGTGCTGGGCCATGGAGATGGTCGACGAAGAGAAGCGGATCACCGGGCTCGAGCCGGTCAAGGGTGACGACATCGGCGACGTGCCCCGGATGACCGGTTACCACGAGCCGCCCGACCGGGGACCCGAAGTCCTGGTCGGGCAGGCCGTGATCCCCTTCCCGATGGTGCGCGACGAGCGCGGTTCCTCCTGGCAGACCCGGCACAACCCGTACTACCTGCTGCGACGCTACGGCTTTTGGAAATTGGTCCTCTACTACGAGCATTCAGGCGCCATTCTCCGCGAAGAGCAGCACGAGATCTCGGTCGGGCTGACCACCAACAACGCCGCGACGATCGAGCACACCCTGGGTGTCTCCATCGGGGCCAACGCCGGCATCGACTGCAAAGGCGCCTCCGCCTCCATCCAGGCGAGCATGACTGCCGAGCTCAAGGTCACGCAGACATACTCCACGGAGACCAAGAACACCAGGACCGAGACGATCAAACGTAACTGTTCAGGCCATTTCGGTGTTCGTTGGCAGCCAAGGGTTTCCGGTGATGGCGTCACGCAGCGCGGTAATGATATGCAGGCCGTTTTTGCG